>JBBIUO010000212.1:0-7329 GCA_037440205.1 Chloroflexota bacterium | reverse complement strand
CGCCTCCGCAGGGATCAACTTTTGCGCATTCGGGGGCGGGAGATTCTTCACGCCAAGCATGGTGGGAGTGTGCGGGCCATAGATATCCGCATCCATGAGACCAACGCGCGCGCCGCTTTGAGCCAGCGTAACGGCAATATTCACAGACACTGTTGATTTGCCGACGCCGCCCTTCCCGGAGCCTACAGCAATCGCATTGCGAATCGGCATGGAGACCAGCCCGCGCATACGGCCATCGTTTGGCACGTCCGAGTCCAACTTGAGGTCAATGGACTTCACACCATCCACCGCCATGACCGCTTCGCGCACTTCCTTTTCGATGCGCCCGCGCAAAGGACAGGCGGGTGTGGTAAGCATAACGGTAAATGAAACTTTATTGCCTGTGATCTCCAAATTGCGGATCATGTTCAGAGTGACGAGGTCTTGATGTAATTCAGGTTCCTGCACCCTGCTCAATGCGGCGAGGACGGATTCCTTTGTAAGTTTATTTGCCATTCTATTTCCTATAATGTTGTAGACAGGTAGACATGTATGCAGGTAAACACGTTTCCATCTTCCTTGTGTACTTGTTTACCTGTCTACCTGTCTACCTGTTTACCTGTCTACTTCTTAACCCGCGCTTGCCTCGGCTTTGGCGGCCTTCGCGGCTTCCTTTGCCTTGCGCGCTTCCTCTTCGCGGGTGTAATTTTCGGGACGGATACCCGCGTAATAGGAGGCGGGCTTCAGCAGTTTTTCGAGATCATACACATTGCGGTCGTAGGAGGCGATATCGAAATCATGATCCATTTTGATGGCGTCGAAGGGACAATACTCCGCACAGAAGCCGCAGTTCATGCAGATATCCATGTCAATGTAGAAATTCGTCGGAACAGGAACAGGCCGGCCCGTCGTTGGATCGTTCGTTCGCACGATCCAGATACATTGCGGAGGGCAGACCTTCGCGCAAATTCCGCACGAGGTGCAACGGACTTCCTTCTTCCCTTCCGCGCCTTCATCGTACACGAGGAAGGGAACATAGCGGAATTCCTCGGGGGTGATCAATTTTTCTTCGGGGTATTGCACGGTGAAGATGCCACGTGTGTTTTTACTGGAACGATGCGCGACGCCTTCCACGGTGTTGTAGCGCTTTTTGCCGCGCACCAGCCAGGCGATGTCGTCAATATACGTATCCCAGAATCTCTTCCAGGTGACGCTTAATCCTTTGAGTATGCCTTTTCCATACATAAATTATTCTCCTATGTCATTGCGAGAGCGCACTCCCCGAAGCAATCTCCTTATAATGCGGGATTGCTTCCTCGGGAAAAGCATCCTCCTCGCAATGACATTATCTGTCGAGTTCACCCATGACGATATCGAGCATGGCGAGAAGTGCAACGAAGTCGGCGATCTTCATGCCGACGCACATGCTTTCGAGGGCCGTGAGGTTGACGAACGATGCCGGGCGGACGTGATAGCGATAGGGATTCGGCTTGCCGTTCGAGACGACGTAAAAGGCCAGTTCGCCTTTGGGAGATTCGACACGACCATACGCCTCACCCGCCGGGACTCGAACCTGGTACTGCGGTTTCTGTGAGTTGATCGGCCCCTGGGGAATCTGCCTGATGGCCTGCTCTAAAATTCGCAGGGATTGTCGAATTTCATCGAAACGGATGAGGTAGTTATCCATCATGTCGCCGTTGGTACGCACGGCCACATCGAAATCGAAGCGGTCGTAGATGCTGTACGGGTCAGCGCGGCGGAGGTCATATGGCACGCCGGCGGCGCGCAGGACAGGCCCAGTCACCGAGTACTTGACCGCATCCTCCGCGTTCAACACGTGAATGCCTTTCAAGCGCGCGACCAAAATCTCGTTTTCGTTGAGGAAGCGTTCCATTTCATCGGTCTTGGCAGGGAGACGGTCGAAGACCAAATCCTTGATCTTTTGCATGACAGATTCGGGAACATCGCGCACCACGCCGCCGAAGCGGAAGTAGTTGCACATCATACGCGCGCCCGCAACAGCCTCGAAGATGTCGAGGATCAACTCGCGCTCTTCAAAGGCATACAGCGAAGGAGTGTACATTGTGCCGAGGTCGTTCATCAACATGCCGATGAAGATCAAGTGGTTCTGGATGCGGCTCAACTCCGCCATGATGACGCGGATATATTCTGCACGTTCGGCGACGGGGATTTTCATCAACTTCTCGACGGTGGTCACATACCCGAAGTTGTTGCTCATCGAGTTGAAGTAGTCGAGGCGGTCGGTGTAGGGGATGATCTGCAAATAGGTGTTGCGTTCGCCGATCTTGTCGTGATTGCGATGCAGGTAACCCATCACAGGCTTGAGCCCGACGATCGTCTCGCCATCCAAAGTGACGGCGACACGAAGTACGCCATGCGTGGAGGGATGATGCGGCCCCATGTTCACCACAATATGGTCGGTGCTGAGACTGCCTTCCTCATTCTTCCTGCTGTGGCGTTCGAGGGAGGCATAAAGATCATCCTCCTTGACGACCTCGTATTTTTCAGGATCGAAGTCTTTGGGAAAATTCAAATTATCGCGGAAGGGATTCTTGTTCTCGGCAAAGGTATGTTGTCCATCGGGCCAGCGGCTCTTGAAGGGTTTCGCCTCCTCTTCAAAGAAGGGTTCCTTCCAATCCTTGCGAAGCGGATGGCCGTCGTAGCCTTCCCACATCAGGATGCGGCGCAGGTCGGGGTGGCCGGTGAATTTGATTCCGAGCAGGTCCCAGGCTTCGCGTTCCTGAAAATCCACGCCGGGCCAGATATTGATGAGCGAGGGAACTTCAACAGGGTCAGTGCGGTCAACCTGCACTTTGAAAGCCAACCCCGGGCCGCCGGTTGTTTTGTAGGCGTGGTACACCACTTCCATTTTGTTTTCGGCGAGATAATCCACACCGGTGACGGCGGTGAGCAGGTCGAAGCCAAACTCATCGCGGAGGGCGGTTGCCACTTCCACGAGGTTTTCCTTTTTCACAATGAAGCCCGAATAGCCGGGACGTGCGTCGGCGGCGACACTGTTCGGGAATCGAGCAACCAAATCCACAGTTTGAGTCTGAAGCGCGGTCGCCATCATGCACCTTCCTTTACCGCGGCGGCTTGTTTGATTTCCGCATTGCGACGGACATCAATCAGGTCGGGACCCAGAATGGGCATCGGTACATAATTTGCATCCTGCCTGCCCTTTTCATACCAGCGGACTTTCTTGATGGATTGTTTGTCAATTTTTTCCTGCAACTTGATGAGGCCGGCGATCAACGCCTGCGGTGTGGGAGGACAGCCCGGAATGTAAACATCCACAGGCAAAAACTTGTCAATTCCCGCAACGACGTTGTATCCCTCTTTGAACGGCCCGCCGCTCGAAGCGCACGCGCCCATCGCCACCACATACTTCGGCTCGGGCATTTGATTGTAGAGGCGGATGATGGCGGGCAGCATTTTCTTCGTCACCGTGCCGGAGACCAGCATCATATCGGCCTGGCGCGGCGTGGGACGCATTACCTCCATGCCGAAACGCGCCATGTCGTAACGCGCGGTCTGCGCGGCGATCATCTCGATGGCGCAACAGGCAAGGCCAAACATCAACGGCCACACAGACGAACGACGACCCCAGTTGTACAAACGGTCAATCGTCGTAATGGCTACAACATTTTCCAAATCTTCGGGAATGTTGTAGTTCGGTAAACTTAGTTTTTCATTTTCCATGAATGTTCTCCTCGAACCAGTCTTGATAGATTGCGTAAAGGATGTCGTCGTTCGCGAGAGCGGGGTCATCCTCGAATTCCGAAAGTTCAAGCGTCCATTTGTAAATTTGTTGAAGCGAAACTTCCTCGATGTTTACCTCCCGGTGTTGTCGGCGAAGTTCCATGGCGATGGCGTAGGTGGATTCCCAATTGAGAGACATTGGAGATTGGACGATTAGAGGTTGGTACAAGCGCAAATTATAGCAGTCGGATGGAATACGTCAACCAAATTATGAAAAAATATATTTGCAAAAATAAAGATGTGAGTATAATCACCCAAATTGGATGACAAGTCCGCCTCTCCCCGTACCGCAAAGTTCACTTTGCGCCCGTGTCCAACACAAGTCCGCAATTCGCAACGAATTCACCATGATCACCGCCCGCCACAAAGTCCTCGCCCATTTGCAGAAAACCCGCGCCGCCTCTGCGCGGGAGATTGCGCGCGCGTTGAAAATGTCTGCGCCGAACGTGCGGCACCATCTCTCTGTCCTTTGCTCGGATGGGCGCGTGGAGACGATCTCGGTCCACAACCGCGAGGGACGAGGGCGCCCCGAGAAGATGTATTCGCTTTCGCAGGCGGCGTTGGGAGATAATCTGTCGGCGCTGACAAATGCCCTTTTGACAGAATCAGGTTCACAGTTAAATGTGGAAGCGGTTGCGGGTCGCATCCTGGATTCGAGTCAGTTTGCAAATCTTCCCATCCCAAAGCGACTCGTTCTTCTCATCGAAAAATTAAATGAGATGCATTACCAGGCGCGGTGGGAGGCAAGCGCGGAAGGGCCGCGAGTCATTTTTACAAGATGTCCGTATGCGAAGGTAATCGGAGGTCACCCCGAGTTATGCAAAATGGATGCGGCGCTATTGAAGAACGCGCTGGGAAATCAGGTCGAGCAAATATCCAAAATGGAAAACCTGCACGGCGTCTGCATCTTTGCCATGCGATAAAACAGGAGTTGATGATGGATACCAAATACGTGACCATGGAAGAACTTGAAGCGGGGCTCGCCGAGATCAGCCGCGCGCCCAGGGATGACGGCATCATCGAAATGATCGTCCGCAGACCCGGGGTGGATGAAAGAGAAATACTCGAAACTGCCACGCTCGATCTCGCGGATGGACTGATCGGAGACAACTGGAAGACTCGCGGCAGTTCCAGCATGCCCGATGGCTCTGCACATCCTGAAATGCAGATCAACATCATGAACTCGCGCGTCATCGCCCTGCTCGCGCAGGACAAAAACCGCTGGCAGTTGGCAGGCGACCAACTCTACATCGACATGGATTTGAGCGCAGAGAACCTCCCTGCCGGGACAAGACTCGCGCTTGGTTCCGCCATTCTCGAAATCACCTCAAAGCCGCACACTGGTTGCGCAAAATTTGCCGCACGCTTTGGAGCAGATGCGGCCAAATTCGTCAACTCGCCGCGCGGAAAGGAATTGCACCTGCGCGGGGTCAATGCAAAAGTGATTCAACCCGGCACAATTCGAGTCGGTGATGCGGTGAAAAAGATTTGAGAAGGAGCAACCCATGAAAGCCGTTCGTTTTGTCGGTGTGAACCAGCCACTGCAAATGCAGGAACTTCCCATTCCCAAAATCGGCGAGCGGGATATTCTTGTGCGGGTCAAAGCCGCGGGCATTTGTCATTCCGATGCGCATTACCGCGCAGGGATTTCTCCAGTGAATCCGATCCCGCTCACGTTGGGGCATGAAGTTGCGGGTGTAGTTGAAAATATCGGCGCACAGGTGACCAGCGTAAAAATCGGCGAGCGCGTGTGCCTGCACTACAACATCTCCTGCGGCGACTGTCATCACTGCACCACAGGCAACGATCAATTCTGCGAAAAGGTTTTGATGCTCGGCCATTACACCGACGGCGGTTACGCGGAATTCATCAGCGTGCCTGCGCGCAACGCAATTCACCTGCCGAATGAAATTCCCTTCGAGCAGGGGGCCACGCTCATGTGCGCCTCGGCCACCGCCTTTCACGCGCTCCGCAAAGGGAAGGTCAAAGCCGGGGAATCGGTGGCAATTTTCGGCGCGGGTGGACTCGGTCAGTCTGCCGTTCAACTTGCGAAAGCCTTCGGCGCAATCGAAGTCTACGCGGTGGACATCAACGAAGATAAATTGAATCTCGCCGCAAAACATGGCGCGATTCCCATCAACGGAAGAGAAGCCAATGCCGTTGATGAAATCAAACGGCTTACCAATGGCAAAGGCGTGGATGTTGCCATTGAAATGATCGGCCTGCCGCAAACGATGAAGCAGGCGCTCCAATGCGCGGGCGTGATGGCGCGGGTTGTGATTGTCGGTCTCTCGAACAAGCCGCTCGAGATCGACACCTACAACGAACTGCTTGGCAACGAAATCGAATTGATCGGCTCGAACGATCATCTTTTGCAGGAACTTCCGTTGCTCGTCGAATTGGCGCGCCGCAAAGTGCTGGATACATCGAAAGTGGTCACGCGAACTGTTTCGTTGGATGCGGATGAGATCAACGCGACTCTCGATGCGTTGGAAAAATTCAGCGGCGACGTGCGCACCGTCATCGTCCCCGTTTCGGACTCACTGTGAGTTGATTCTGTTTCAATGGATATAATCTCCCCTCATGAACATCCCCGACCGAATCATTTCGCTTGCAGAATTGCGCCGCAACACAGGCGAACGCTTCACCCGCATGTGGATCGCCCACAACGGAATCGTCTATGACGTGACCGACTGTCCCAAATGGCGGACGGGCATGCACGAGTTTTTACACTTCCCCGGCCAGGACCTCACTAGTGAACTTCCCGACGCGCCGCACAAAGAAGAAGTTTTCAAACACGATTGTGTCAAAATCATCGGAAGATTGGAGTCCAAAGTCTCCTGACTTTGAAAAACTTTTATGTCAAAAATGAAATGGTGGCAGACCGCAGTCTTTTATCAAATCTATCCGCGCTCGTTTGCAGACGGGAATGGCGACGGCATCGGTGACTTCAAAGGCGCAACCGAAAAATTGGATTATCTCGCCTCCCTCGGCGTGGATGCGGTCTGGCTTTCGCCGCACTACCCCTCCCCCAACTGGGATTGCGGCTACGACATCTCGGACTATTGCAACGTCGCGCCTGAGTACGGAACTTTGGACGATTTCAAAACCTTCCTGCACGAAGCGCACAAACGAAACATCCGCGTCATCCTTGATCTTGTTTTGAATCACACCTCCGACGAACATGCGTGGTTCCTTGAATCAAAATCCAGCCGCGATAATCCCAAAGCCGATTGGTACGTGTGGGTGGATACACCGCCGAACAACTGGCAATCCTGCTTCGATGGCGAAGCGTGGACGTACGTTCCCGAACGAAATCAATACTACTATCACTACTTCATGAAGCAACAGCCCGACTTGAACTGGCACAACTCCGCCGTGAAAAAGGCCATGTGGGACGCCGCCCGCTTCTGGCTCGACATGGGCGTGGATGGCTTCCGCCTCGATGCCATTGGCACAATCTTTGAAGACCCCAGTCTCACGCCGCACAACGTCCCGATGAATTTGGCAGAGTTGCGACGTTCTCCGAACTTGCCAAAACCCCGAAGGAAATCAAACTCAAGGACA
>JBBIUO010000211.1:0-7348 GCA_037440205.1 Chloroflexota bacterium | reverse complement strand
TTCGCGGAGAACCTCGGCTATTACTCGTATTACGGCCCCGCCACTGTGACGGGCACGTACGGGACGGCCATCCTGTCGAAGTATCCGTTGTTGAACACGCGCACGACCTTCACTTTCAGCGACAAGGACGAGACGGGGATTGCCGAAGCAGAGATCGAAGTGAATGGGATTCGCATCAGCATTTACGATGTGCATCCCGACGGCTCGGATACGTCCATGCTGGTTTTTGCAAGGTCACTGCTGGAACGTTCGAAAGATAAGCAATACGTGATCGCGCTCGGCGATTTCAATTTACGCGATTATGAAGAGGCTTACCAACTGATAGATAGCGTATACGTCAACGCATGGACGAGTACCTATCCCTCCGAGATCAGCCCCGATGGAATTGATATGTCGGGCGATAACCGCATTGACCATATTTTCGTCTCGCCTTCGCTGGGCGTGCGAAATCCGTTTTATATCCTTCCTCCCGAATCGGCCACCGATCATCCCGTGCATTGGACGGAGGTTTTTTGGGAAAGCGGGAATTGATAAATTACCTTACGTTGTAGGGGCGACCCGTCAATGCGATCGGGTGTCACGTTGTGCAAAGGAAGGGTCGCCCAATACGCGAAGTAATCTCGATATAAGGGCGACCTGACATTGCAAAATTATTCATTCTCCCGTCCCTGTTGTACCGCATTCCATAATCTTCTGTACTCTTCTCTCACGCTCGCATCCAACCGCTCTTCCAAATTCAACGGCAAATCCAAAGTCGAAATCAAATCCTGCACATCGGCGAGATCGCGCAGGCGGTGCGGCGCGGTCATTCCCGATGCTAATTTCAATTCGATCAATTTCTCGAGGGCAATGACGTGATAGCCGTCACGGTTCACACTGACCGTTGCCGGGTCGGGAAAGATAACGGGCTTGGGCTTGCCGTCGCCCGGATATTCACCGGCGATCAGCGCTTCCACCTTGACCTGGGTCTGTGTATCCCGAAAACTTTTCGAAGCCCCGGCAAAGGCCATCACATAGCCTCTCCCAACCAATCGTTCTTTGAATCGTTCCAGTCCCTGTGAGGTCAGCAGAATATCAACATCCATCGTTTCGCGGCTGTAGCCCAGCAGGTTGAGCGCCATCCCGCCAACAATGGCATAAGAAATGGCCTCCTCTTCAAGAGCGCGGGCGAGACGCTTCAGGGTGTCGTGAACCTTGCCTTCTTTCATAAAGAATGCCTCCGACTCGCGCAGAATCTCATCCGCTGGACGAAATTTCAAGTTAATATCCATGACGTGGATTATACCCGTCATGGCTGTGAGTTGCGCTTTCTTATCTTCCTCCAATTCTCCCATGCTATAATCTCTTCCCTGAAAGGGATACCATGCTAAAGAACTTTGTGAAATTATTCAGTGGCGACCCCACGAAGAAGACAGTTAATGAATTTGGGGAACTTGTGAAACAAGTCAATGCGCTGGAGGCGGAGTATGAGGCGTTGAGCGACGAGGCTCTCCGTGCAAAGACGGATGAATTCAAAGCGCGGCTCTCATCTTCACTCCCCCCATTTTCGGAGAAAATGGGGGGAGACGGAGGGGGGGCGGAGCAGGAGCAGGCCAAAGCCATGCAGGAAGCGCTGGATGAACTCATGCCCGAAGCGTTTGCGGCGGTGCGTGAAGCGTCCAAACGCACCATCGGCCTGCGTCATTACGATGTGCAGATCATCGGCGGCGGAATTTTGCACAGCGGCTCGATTGCCGAAATGAAAACAGGCGAAGGCAAAACGCTCGTTGCGACGCTGCCTGTTTACCTCAATGCCCTGAACGGGCGCGGCGTTCATATGATCACCGTCAATGATTATCTGGCGCGGCGCGATGCCCGCTGGATGGCGCCCATCTATCATGCGCTTGGCTTGAGTGTTGGCGTTTTGCAAATGGCCGCCGTCACCGAGAACGGCAAAAAAGCCTTCCTCGTGGATTTCGAGCGCGAGTCGCCGCACGAGGATCAGGAACATCTCCGCATAGTGGATCGTGTTGAAGCGTATCGAGCCGATGTTGTCTTTGGCACGAACTCCGAATTTGGTTTCGATTATTTGCGCGACAACATGGCAATGCGGCTCGATGCGCGCGTGCAGCGCGGTCACTACTTTGCCATTGTGGATGAAGTGGACAACGTGTTGATTGACGAAGCGCGCACGCCTCTCATCATCTCCGGGCCTGCTTCCGGCGATTTGGAATGGTACGGGCGAATGGCACAGGTGGTGAAACAACTGCGCCCCGAAGATTACGAAGTGGATGAAAAGAATCGCAACGTCAATTTGACGGAGGTCGGCGTCAGCCGGGTGGAGGCCATTTTGGGCACTCCGCTCCTCGATCCCGATAGACCCGAAGACCTCACTCCCGAGCAGGCGCGTTTGACCGGTTATCTTCAACAGGCGTTGCGCGCGCAATATCTCTTCCATCGCAACAAGGATTATCTCGTGCAGGGCGGCAAGGTGGTCATCGTGGATGAATTCACCGGCAGGCAAATGCCGGGGCGAAGATGGAGTGACGGCCTGCATCAGGCGGTGGAGGCGAAGGAAGGCGTGAAGGTGGAGCCTGAGAACGTGACCTATGCCACCATCACACTGCAAAATTATTTCCGCATGTATAAAAAACTTGCGGGCATGACCGGTACCGCGCTCACCGAAGCCGAGGAATTCAGCAAGATTTACAAGATCGAAGTTGCGCCCGTGCCGACGAACCTCGAGTATCAATCCCTGCGCGAAGATGCCACGCTTGTGGAACAAAAGGCGAAGGACGAGGACGGTTATTCGTATTCGTTTTACACCGCGAAGGGCGGCGATGCCGATGGCAGGATTTTCTATCGCCGCAAGGATTATCCCGATGTCATCTATCGCACGGTGGAGGCGATACTGCGCGCCATCGTCACGGAGATCGTCCGCTATCACGTGCTCGGACGCCCGATGTTGGTGGGCACCACGTCGGTGGAATCTTCAGAGCGACTCTCGAATCGACTCAAGGCCGAGCCTGTCCGCCGTTTACTGCAAGTGACTCTCGTCCGCAACATGTACCTGCGCGCAAATAAAATGGAAGAGGATGGACGCCTCATCGAAGCCCTTGTGCCGTTCAATGAACCGATTGAAAAGATTCTCCCCGACGCATTGCGCAAGTTCATCGCGCCGTTTGGGACGACGAATATCAGCCTCGACGATGACGACAATTTAAATACACTGCTGGAGATTCTGCGCCTGCCCGATACGGCGAAAGACCGACTGAAGTCGGTGCTGCAGGGCGGGGTCTCGCATCAGGTGTTGAATGCGCGCAAGCATACGGAAGAGTCGCAGATCATTGCGGGGGCGGGCGCGTTCGGCGCGGTGACCATCGCCACGAACATGGCAGGCCGCGGCGTGGACATCAAACTCGGCGGCGAGCTCGCGGAGGAAGTGACCGCGGCGGTGAACCGCGTTTTGCGAAAGGTCGGACATAACGACCCGTTCGACATGACGCAGGAGGAACGCCGCCAGGCTTTGCTAAAGGTTGATCCTTCCAATTACGGCATTTACGAAGCCGAGGTCAAGCTCTTCCTGCAATACTTTGAAGATATGGAACGTGTGAAGGAATTGGGCGGTTTGCACGTCATCGGCTCGGAACGTCACGAAGCGCGCCGCATCGATAACCAGTTGCGCGGACGCGCCGCCCGTCAGGGTGACCCCGGTTCCTCGCGCTTTTATCTTTCGCTTCAGGATGACCTGATGCGTCTGTTCGGCGGCGACCAGGTGAGCAATTTGATGACGCGCCTCAAAGTGGATGAAGCCCTTCCGCTCGAAGTGCGCCTCGTCAGCAACATCATCGAAGGCTCGCAGACCCGCGTGGAGGGCGCCAACTTTGATGTCCGCAAGCATTTGCTGGAATACGACGATGTGCTCAATGAACAGCGCTCGCAGATTTACGGTCAGCGCGACCGCATTTTCGTGAAGGAAGACTTGAGCGACGACATCGCCGACATGCTCAAGGCCGAAGTGACCAAGCGCGTGGAACTCGGCCTCGTGGATGAAGAGGGGCCGTGGAAACTGCTTGCGTGGCTGGAACAGGTTCAGCCTCCGTTTGAATCACCGGATGGCTTGTTCCCTTCGTATGGATTCAAATTGATTCTCGATGAGATCGCTCGCGCTCAAGCCGCCGTCCCCGGCGGCGGGGATGCCGCGAAGAGCATACTAGACGTCATCTCCCGCGCCATTCAAGCCGAGGGGGAACACAGCCTGCATGCCATCGAAACCCTTGTTGAAAAAACGCGCGAGGCTTTTGAAACGCAGACCTCCGAGCGCGACGATGCGATTGACGCCTTCTTTGAAGGTCTGCGCAACAGGGAAGACGCTCCCCGCGCGCAAAAGATCGTGGAAGAACTCGGCGCTTTGGTCCGCCTGCCGCTGAAACTTAATAATGAAACAATGCGCGCGCTCGGCGAAGACCCCGACTCTGTGAAGGAAGATATTCAGGACATGGTCACGGGGCAGTTCACGGCGCTCAATGCGGCGCGTCTGATCGGCGCGATCCAAAATCGTGTGGGCGAGCAGTTGCCGTGGCCGAATCCGCTTCCCTCGGATTGGGATGAACTGGCCGATGTTCTCGTGCAAACCGCGCGCGATGGACTCGAACGCAAGCGCGAACGGTTGAATAACCAGATCGCGCGCGATCTCGATATGCTGCTCCAGCGCGAAAATGCGGATACGGATTCAGGGAGACTGCGATTGCTGTTGAGTCTTTCGCAGGGAGTACGCGCCACGTTCGATCAGCGAACGCACAAGCAGGTGAAGCAGTTGTTCCTGCGCTTCTCGTATATTTTCCTTGCGGCGCAGTTGCTGGGGAATCGCGAGGCGAAGGATGTGGTCGAAGATGTGATGACGCACCTTGAATCCGCCGGGGAGAATTTGCGTCTCACGTGGGGGCAGAGCGAATTTACACGCGTGAGTCAAAATGCCGTGCGCCTCGCGGATTTCGGCCCGGCGGCGCGGGTCCTGGTTGGAGAGAATGGAACCGGGGAGAGTCGACTCAATGAACCGGTATCAAGCCTCGGTGAGTCGGACCGCGGGTTGTTGATCGATTCAATTGGGCGATACGTCCTCAATGAAGTCCATCGCCAGTTGCTGCTGAGCGCGTTCAGCGAGTTGTGGGTGGAATATCTCACCAAGGTGGAGGCGCTTCGCATCTCCATCGGGCTCGAGGCTTACGCACAGCGTGACCCGCTGGTACAATACAAGGGCCGCGCCTCGGAAATGTTCCAGCAGTTGCTCGAAGATGTGCGCGGTCTTGTGATCAGCCGCGCGTTTGCGGCGAGACCGAGACGTGTGGAGATCACCCCGATCGAGACTGCGGAAAATGAATCTGTTTCGTCCGGTGGCGCCCCAGCGCAGGTGAATGTTGCCGGCAGCAGGAAAAAACGAAAGCGTCATTAGGTTTGCACGATTTACCGAACGGGAATCCTGGTTTTTATTTGCAATCTTCGCCAGGACGTTTATTGATTATGATGGAACCATAGCGGTATGTTGAACCAAACTGTCCCGTTGAATCAATACTTTTCCCTTCCGAAGGTGGAACTGCACCGCCACCTCGAAGGGTCGTTGCGTTTGACGACCATGCTGGATATTGCGCGCCTGCATGGTGTGACGGTTCCTGCCAGCATGTTCAACTTGAGCGGGTTGGTGCAGGTGCAGGATAAGGACCCGATGACGTTTACGAACTTCCTGGAGAAGTTCAAGACGCTTCGGCTCTTTTACAAATCCCCGGATGTGATTCATCGAGTCACACGCGAAGCGGTGGAGGATGCGGCGAAGGACAATGTGCGCTACCTCGAGCTTCGTTTTACGCCCGTTGCGCTCAGCCGTGCGGAGGGATTTCCCCTGCACGATGTGATGGATTGGGTGCTTGCCAGCGCGCAGGAGGCGGCCCGGAAGAATAACATCAAGGTTGGGTTGATCGCTTCGGTGAACCGCCACGAAAGCGCCGAACTTGCCGAACAGGTGGTGTGGCTGGCGACGGAGCACGTCAAAAACGGGCTCGTGGGCATGGATTTGGCCGGCAATGAAGCGGAGTTCAAGTCTGCGCCGTTCCGCGAAATTTTCAGGGAGGCGAAACAGTCCGGCCTGCATGTGACCATCCATGCGGGGGAGTGGGGTCCCGCTGAAAATGTGCGCGATGCGATCACGAACTTCGACGCGGAGAGGATCGGTCATGGCGTGCGTGTGGTGGAGGATGAAAACATTCTGGCGCTGGCGAAGGAACGCGGCGTCGCTTTTGAAGTGTGCGTGACGAGCAATTATCAATCGGGTGTGGTGAAGTCGCTGCCGGAGCATCCATTACCGCGCATGAAGGATGCGGGGCTGAATGTAACGGTCAATACCGACGACCCCAGCGTTTCGCGGATCACTCTTTCTCACGAATACCAGCAGGTCTGTGAGGATCTGAGGATGCCATTCGAGATATTGAAGCAGTGCGTGATCAACGCGGCGCAGGCTTCCTTTTTGAAGGCAGATGAAAAGGCGAAGCTGGTCGCCTCGCTCAAAAAAGAAATGAAGATGTAGCACCCTCTCCCACAGGGAGAGGGAAAACCATGTAAATCCCACCACATAGAAACAAGGATATCAAAGGCGCTCCTTTGAGTTCTTTAGAGTTGTGGTGTGAGCGTACGGCAAACTTAAGTTTGCCGTACAAATTCTCATACCAAAGGAGTATCCTATGCAGGACCCATTTAAATCCCGCGATGTATTGAAAGCGGGGAAAAAGAAATATGTCTATTACCGGCTCGGCGCGCTGGAAAAGGCCGGGCTGGCAAAACTCAACAAACTGCCGTATTCCATTCGCATCCTTCTCGAGGCCGCGCTTCGTCAATGCAATGACAGGGAGATCACGCAGGACGATGTGAAGAACATCGCATCCTGGTCTCCAAAGGGCGCGCGACCGGGAATCCCTTTCCTTCCCAGCCGCGTTGTTATGCAAGATTTTACCGGTGTGCCCGCTGTCGTTGACCTCGCGGCGATGCGCGCCGCAGTGGCCCGCCTGGGCGGCGACCCGAAGAAGATCAATCCGCTCGTGCCGGTCGACCTGGTCATTGACCATTCCGTGCAGGTGGATTTCTTCGCCACGGCGGATGCGCTCAATCGCAACACCGAAATGGAATTTTTGCGCAACAAGGAACGCTACGAATTCCTCAAGTGGGGGCAGAAAGCATTCAGCAATTTCCGCGTCGTTCCGCCGATGACCGGCATCGTGCATCAGGTCAATCTCGAAAACCTTGCCGAAGTTGTGATGGTCAAGGAAGAGACCCTAAAGGTCTCCGAGACCTTTAGGGTCTTATTCCCCGACACCCTCGTCGG
>JBBIUO010000210.1:0-7482 GCA_037440205.1 Chloroflexota bacterium | reverse complement strand
TGTATTCTGAGGAAGGGGGAGTGGGGGAAACGTAGTTTCCCCCACAGGATACAAAAATTTTTTTGGCAAACAGACCCTAAAGATTTGCCAAACCTTTAGGGTCTTTCATTTCACGAAAGGAGTCTATGAAAACCCACAAACATCTCTACCCCCTGATCGCCTCGTTCGACAATTTGTATTTCGCCTTCAAGGCCGCGCGCAAAGGCAAACGCGCCCGCCCCGATATTGCCGAATTCGAGTTCAACCTCGAAGAAAACCTGCTGGATCTGCAAAGCGAATTGCAGGCGGAAACCTACCAGCCCGGCGCGTATCACAACTTCCACATCAACGACCCCAAGCCGCGCCTGATCTCCGCCGCGCCCTTCCGCGACCGCGTTGTCCATCACGCCTTGTGCAGTGTGATCGAGCCGCTCTTCGACCGCCGCTTTCTTTACGATACCTACGCCTGCCGCAAGGGAAAAGGCACACACGCCGCCATCCACCGCGCGCAGGAGTTCGGCGCGCAATATCCCTATGTGTTGAAGTGCGATATCGAACACTTCTTTCCGCGCATGGATCATCAAGTCCTGTATCAGCAGTTCGAGCGCGTCATCGCGGATAAACAAACCCTGCGCCTGTGCAAATTGATCCTCGACAGCGGCGCGGACATTCACAAAGATATAGAACCTGCCCGTTTTTCGGGGGATGATCTCTTTACCGCCCTGCGTCCGCGCGGGCTTCCCATCGGGAATCTCACCAGCCAGTTCTGGGCGAATGTGTATTTGAATCCGCTCGATCATTTCATCAAGCGCGATCTCAAATGTCCCGCCTACGCGCGCTACGTGGATGACTTCCTGCTCTTTTCGGACAATAAAAGCGACCTTCACGAATGGCGCTTGAAAATCATCGAGTTTTTGGCCGCGCAGAGGTTGACCCTGCACGAAAACGAAGCGCAGGTCTTCCCGACCCGAACCGGGATTCCGTTTTTGGGATGGAGAGTCTACCCGGATCACCTGCGGCTCAAACGGCGCAACGGCGTCGCCTTTCAACGGCGTTTTGCCGCGCTTCGCAGAAAACTCGGACAAGGCAGGCTCACCCGCGAAAAAATGAACGCCAGCGTACAGGGTTGGATCGCGCACGTCCAGCACGGTCAAACCTGGGGACTGCGCCGATCTTTAATTTCAGGTGTGGTGGTGTAATGTCATTGCGAGGACGAAGTCCGAAGCAATCTCCCGTTGGATGCTGGGATTGCTTCAGTCGCTCCGCTCCTTCGCAATGACATGGAGGTCAATATGAAACAATCCCCCATTTTCGCCCGAACGTACGATTTTGTCGCCTGGTTGATTCCGCTCACCATCAAATTTCCGCGCAGTCAGCGTTTTGTCATGGCGGCGGCCCTTCAACGCGAGGCAATCCATTTTCAGGAATTGCTCATTGAAGCCTCGCATCAAAAAGGTAAAAGCGACCTGCTCATATCCGCCGACGCCGAGTTGGATAAAGTCCGCACGCACATCCGCATGTCGCTGGAAATGGGGTTGCTCCAGCCCGGTCAATATGAGCACGCCGCCCGTCAGATGACGGAAATCGGCAAATTACTTGGCGGCTGGATGAGGGCCGTGTAAAGAATGAAACAACCGTCCCGAGGTTTTTTGCGGCGCTCGATCATGGCGGCATACCTTCGGGGCGTCCTTGTTGGGGCCGGATGGATCGCGGCGGCTCCTGGAACAACAATTATCAGTACTTCACGAAAGCGCGTAATTGGCGTTCTCTAACGCCTAATTTGCGCCAGAGAGCGCAAACTACGCGAGGTTTTCGTGATCTACTGATTATAGGAATGTCCGCTGTGCGAATCGCAACAGGAACGTGCCTGATAACTTCAACAATAATATCGGGTTTCGTTTCGTTTCCCATGACTCTAATCCATTTGCCGGTAAAGTCTGGGCCTGCTCCATGATAAAGGCAGACGAGGCAGTCATATCAGAGCCAGCGCCATTTGTCCCCGGTTCATCTTATCTCTCCCCTCGCCTTTTAGGAGAGGGGGCGGGGGTGAGGTCAGCCAAATATCGAACCGAACCTGCCTCCTCTGGTAACGCTCACGCGCGAACGTTGATGCAGGTTCATTTTTGTTTTACAACTCTTCCTTCCCCTTCCTCGGCAAAATTACCCTCCATCCTCATCCTCCTCTGCTTTCGCCGGCTTTGTCCTCAAAAGCCAATCCCAAATCTTCAACGCCCATGATTGCTCGCCGAGCCACGAAACGACCGCGCGCTCGATGAGGGCGAATCCGCTTGGGCGCGGGGGAAGATCCATCGCGGGGGTGAAGTCCACGTTTCGCCCGCCGACGGTGAAGGTGTAACGTCCCGTGCGGATGGATTCCGGCGCGGCCTCCAGCCACTGGCGAACCTGCGCCCGTTGCGCCTCTGTCCACGAGGAAGGCAGGTCGGAAGTGGCTTTGAAGCTGCAGATGTCGCTCAGGTCCTGGAGGAGTTGGCGCTGGTCGTCGGTGAGGGATTTGCTCTTTTGGAAGAAAACAACATCCGGGTCAACGTGAACGAGGGGCCTGAGCCACAGACGGTTGAGCGAGGTGCGAATCCCGTTTCGGACTCCGGGCGTGGTCTGGTTGTAGAGCAGGTAACTGTAGAGGCGGCTGTCCCAATCGTTGGCCACATCCGGGCCGACGCGCATGGCGTCGCACAGTCCCAGCGACGGGAGGATGGGGGAGCCGCAGACCAGCAGATAGGCGTCGCCCGCGGCGCGGCGGATGATTTCGAGCGCGCGCCGGTAGGCCGCCTCGCGGGGCATATCTGTGTGACGTTTGCCCGGCAGGGCGCCTGCGTAAAGAAAATCGAGTTTGAGATACTCATATCCCCAGTTGACGGCGGTGCGAATCGTGTCCTCGAGCCATTCCGCCGCTTCGGGGTGCGTTGCGTCAAGCGCGTAGTTACTGCCGCCCCATTCGAAACCCGCATACACGGGCCCGCCGTCCATGTCTTGCACCAGCCAATCGGGATGATCCCGATACACGCTGGATTTTTCCCCGACCATGAGAGGCGCCATCCACAGCCCCGCCTTGCGTCCCGTCGCGCGGATGGAGGCGGCGAGGACGTCCATGCCTGCGGGGAATTTTTCATTTGGCGTCCAATCGCCGGGCCCAACCTGCCAGCCGTCGTCAATTTGAATCACGTCGAAGGGCAGGTCGCCGAGGCTTTTGAGCACACCGCGGATTTTCCTTTCGGTGATCTCCTTGTAAAAACTGTACCACGAGCACCAGACACGCGGCGCTGTTTTGGATTTCGATTTGCCGAAGCGATCCCCGAGCAGATCGGCATACTGCGCGAAGATTTCGGATTCCTCCCCGGATGCGATGAACCAATCGCCGACACCCGATTCGTACCAACCCTGAAGCTGGTTCTGCCGAATTGACACGTGCGCCCCGAGGCCGATCGCGCCCAGAAAGACGATCCGCCCATCCTCGAACTCGACCGCGCCGAGCCACGATCCGTTTGGATGCGGATGTTTGGCGTAGACCGGGTCCGTCTGACGGACGTGGATGATCTCTGGTTTCATCATCGGCAGTTCGCGGGCGGGATCCGTCCACGCGGCCAAAGTCCACGATTGCCAGCCGTGACGGTAATATCGAATCGGCGCCGCAGGCAGTTCGATCTGCACTTCCTTCGCGTTGACGATTTTGGTTGTTTCGATTTCGGAGGAGTGAATTTTGGTCATGGATTATTCTCTTGTGTGGGAATTCAAACCACGAAGGGTCACGAAGTGTCACAAAGGTTTTTCAAGGTTTCGCTGCCGTACATCATGCCAAATTATGTCGTTGCGAGCCGCCGCTCTTGGTCTTCGGCGGCGAAGCAACCTCATTTTCAACTGAAATATTCCTCGAAACAGGAGGTTGCTTCCCTTCGACAGGCTCAGGGCAGGCTGTCGGGAAGAGCAAAACCCCTCCTCGCAACGACATTTGGACAGCAGAAAATTCAAGGTCTTCCTTTGTGATCCTTTGTCTCCTTTGTGGTGGAAAATTTTCCTGCTCCCCAAAACGCCAGCCCGCCGCCGACCAGCACCGACAAAAGTAAAACGAAATGCGATCCCGCCGCAATGGCAAGCGCGGTTTTGTACGGATAATCAAACGCCACCAGCACGGAAGTCCAGCCGACTTCGTGTGTGCCGATATTGGCAAATCCCTGCAAAGGGAGCAGGGTCAGCGGAATCATCACGATGGAAATGATCGCGATGTGATAGAACGCGACGGGCAACCCCATGCTTTTTGTGGCAAAGTAAAAATTGGAATAAATGCACAGCCAGATTCCCGCCGTGATCAGCGCAACCCGTCCATGCGCGCCGTGACTTTGAATCTCGCGCAGGCCTGCGATGAATTTCCTCCACGCCGCGCGGATGCGGATGAGCAGGGTTTTTTCGGCGGCAGGCGGTTCGTCGCTTGCGGGTTTGCTGAATTTCAGGAAGAGTAAAATTCCAAATGTGCCAAGCAAAATGAGCAGACAGAAAATCACGGATGATTCGAAAATCCAATCAGGCATGTCGTTTTTCGAGAATGGCAGAATGATGGCAAGGATCAACGCCACGACGGAAAAATCATAATACCGCGCCGCCAGCAGGGTGGCGGTCCCTTCGGTGAGGGAAAGGTCGAGTCGATTCTTTACGAGAAAAATATAAGCCACGTCGCCCGTCTTGGCGGGCATGAGGTACATCAAAATATTGTGCAACGCCGAGACGGGAATCAACTCGATCCATTTCACAGGGCGCGAGTAGATCAAATTCGTAAACCGCAACGCCCGCAAAAGGATATTCACGATATATGCCAGCAAAGCCAGTCCCAGCCAACCCCAGCGGATGTCGGCAAACGCCACGCGCAGAACTTCCCAATCGAGGTTGAGAAGCAGGTAGGCGAGCAGTGCAATGGAAAGAATTCCGCTGATAAGGTAGAGGAGGAGATTGCGGTTTTTCATGGGGGTAAGTACATAGGTAGACAGGTAAACAAGTACACAGGTAAACAGGTAGGCACGGACCACGTATCACGCATCACGTATTACGTATTTTTTCTTCCCATTCCTTTTCCCCTCCATACCCATACTTCGCCATTCGCTCTCCACAAAAATATTGCAACTGCGCGGCTTGTCTGGCTGTCCATTCGGGCCATTCGGGGAAATCGGTTTTTGGGGAGGTGTTGGCAGGCTGGCGGAATCGCTCGCGGATTCCCGTCACACGCGGCAGGCCGAGAAAGTCCGTGATTTTGCCGAACAAATCTTCGGGATTTTCTGTGTTGAACAAGTCTTCAAATCTAACCCGCATGTACGGCGTGGATGAATTTTCCAATTTTTCCATCACGCGGTTTTTGAAATCCCAAATCCAGCAGTATTTTTCGAAGCGGGTGAAGCCAAATGCCTTGCTGAGCGGCAACTCGCCAACCCAAAACGGATTCGGCTGCCAGAACGGGACGAAATAATTGGCGATGAAACTCGTCCCTTTCTGGCGGGAGAAATTCAGGTGCGAAGTTACGTAAGCGCGCGGGTCACGGACGATGTGCAGGACTTTCAAGTTTGGGTAAAGTTCTGGCGCAAGCGGAGCAAGCCCATATAAAAAGCAATTCGCGTCAATGTGAAATTTCGCTTCGCAGGTTTGAATCTCATTTCCCTTGAGCAGTTTCCATGCGGCTTTGAGTCCGCTTTTGGGGAAGAGATGCGAGAAGTGCAAATTCGTGAGAATCTGGATCGGCCTCGATGCGCCGCGCTCATGATAGGAAGCGGCATCCTGATACAGGTCGGAGAAGAGGCGCGAGAAAAAGATCGTCCCCGTGCGCCCAGTGGAGATGATCAGAATCGGCTGGGTATCTTTCATTCGTCTTCGTTGATCGGGGAATTGGATTCGCTTCTATCGAAACGCAACTGTGCGATCTGCTCCGAGACCAATCCCACCATGAAGATCAGCGCGGCAGTGGACATGAGCAGGGCGGAGGTTTGTCCGTAGGGCGCGTGGAGCACGAAGATGCGCATAAGTCCGTAAGCCACGCCGACCACAAACGTGAAGATGCTGGTCGGGACAAAAATTTTCAGCGGCGCGTAAAAAACTGCGATCTTCAAAATGATCATCAAAAAACGCAAACCGTCGCGCAATGGCTTGATCTTGCTTTTTGTTTTTCCCTCGCGCCGCGCGAAGCGAATCGACTCGTAGCCGAGGCTGTATCCCGCGCGGACGACCGACAGCGTGATGGTGCTTGGATACGAAAATTGATTCGGGAGCAGGTAAAGAAACTGCCGCGCGATGTGCGCCTTGACGGCGCGGAAGCCCGAAGTGAGGTCTTCGATCTTGCGGCCTGAAACGTAGGTGGCTAGCGAGTTGAACACCATGTTGGCAACGTCGCGGTGCGCGGCGGTGTCCGATTCGCGGTTGCGGCTCCCAACGACCATGTCGTACGGGCCGATCTGATTCACGAGTTTGACGATGTCGTTCGGGTCGTGCTGACCGTCGCCGTCAATCGTCACGAGGATTTTTCCCCGCGCATGGCGAATCCCTGTCTTGACCGCCGCGCCGTTGCCGATGTTGTACGGATGCTGAAGCACCCTCGCACCCGCGTCACGCGCGCTTTGGGCGGTATTATCCTTCGAGCCGTCGTCAACGACGATGATCTCGTTTTCCGAATCCAATGTATTCACCACCGCGCGAATCCGCTCGATCACGCCGCCGATCACCTCGCCTTCGTTGAGGGCGGGGATGATGACGGAAATTTTAGGCGATGTCTTTTCTTCTGTAGGCATTCCATTGCTCCATAAAATGTGCCGCAATGTTGCGTAGTCGGCGTTCTCTTACGCCGACGGACACGTTAGAGAACGTCTCCTACGCAAAATGTTACAGCAATAATATCTTGCTTCTCAAAAACGCGCTGGGATAATAATCGAAACAAGTATAATTGGGTATCCCCATTTTCACAGAGTAAATCATGCTCAAAAACAAGACCGTTCTTATTGTCGTTTCCATTCTTTTCTGGCTGTTTCTTTCATTGTATCCCTGGCAGGCATGGATCGAATGGGCGGGCATTCCGCGTTTTCTGCTTGGGCTGGCGATTTACTTCATCCCCGGCGTGCTCACGTTCATGCGCGTGAGCAAGGACGGAAATGTTTCTCCGCGCGTTTTGCTTGGCGGCTTTGTCGTGTCCGTTTTTGGGACGGGCCTGCTTGGTTTGCTGGCGCGTCTCTTTCAATTGAACTTCACTTTCATCCGCTGGGGATTTGTACTCTGGGGCGCGGCGGCGATTCTCCTTTTCATCCTGATGGACGTGAAGGTCACGTTTCAATTTGAAAAATTCCAATGGTGGGAAATCCTCACGCTTCTCTTCGCCACAGGCGGCGCGATTTACTTTGCCAGCATCGCCCGTCCGCCATTGATCCACGATGACGCTTTCACCTACAACGCCCTTCTCTATTATTACCAGCACGCGCCCGCGCTCGATGGTGATGAGCGCCGTGGCCGTGCCCTGGAACG
>JBBIUO010000209.1:0-7531 GCA_037440205.1 Chloroflexota bacterium | reverse complement strand
GATTTGTAAGATTTGGTGCGAACCTTGCCGCGGCCTTTGGAACGTTCGAGCGCTTCCTGCCAGGCAATCTGCATCGCCGTGAACTGCGGCTCGGTGGGTACTTCCACTTCCATCTGGAAGTCGTCTTCCTGCTTCTTGCCCTTGTTCCTGCGTTTATCCCCGCCTTTTTTGCGTTCTTCACGTTCAGGTTTGACTTCCTCAACGATCTCGGGCAAAAGCGCCTTCATGCTCAGGCGGATCTGCCGCTTGCGGCGGTCAACATCCAAAACCTTCGCCTCGACCTCATCGCCTTCCTTGACGACTTCAGCGGCGGTTTTCACGTAGCCGTGAGTCAACTCGCTGACATGGACGAGACCGGGGCGTTCCGCGCCAAAGTCTACAAAAGCGCCGTAGGATTCAATGCGGACGACTTTGCCTTTCACGATCAAATCAGGGACGATTTCCTTCCACTCGTAGCCGAGCGGTTCGATCATGGTCAGTTCGATGCGATCCTTTTTTACGCGGCGCACCCAAACTTCCACGGTTTGTCCCTCCTTTACTACATCATCAACTTTATTCACTGCATCCTGTTGAAGTTGTGAGATGTGGATCACACCGGGAAGACCCTGCCCAATGTCCACAAGCGCCCCCGCGAGCGTTGTCTTGATGATTTTGCCGCTAAGTTTTGTCTTTGGTTCAAGCGCTACGGCGGGCGCGCTGTCGGGTGTTGTCATAATTTATACTCCTGCTGTTTGAAATAATGCCAAATAAAAATTATACCTGTCCGACAAAAATACGTCAACGTGGAAATGGTAAGATTACAATAGTGAAAACAAAAGGAAAATGCAAAACAGAAAAGAGAATTTCACGCCGCGATTTCTTGATTGCCGAACATAAATTGTGTATAATTCGCACATCCAAAGGCTTGGATGGGAACGAGTAAATCGGTCGAAGCGGCCAGAGAGTCCGGAGTGTCCTGAGCAAAGTCGGGACAGGTGTGAAACGGATACGTGCAGACGATTGAAAATCCTCCCGGAGCTGTGAACTGAAATCAGTCGGGTTGATTGATAGTAGGGAAGCCGGAGTTGTTCTTCGTTAGCAGAACAAGAGTATAAGCATCAGCCGTACTCGACAAGTGCCCGCCTCTTGCAGACGGGAATCCGGGTGGTACCACGGGCATTGCGCTCGTCCCAATTTTGGGATGGGCGTTTTTTATCCCAATCAAGCGGCTAATGAAATTATAGGATGCGATCAAACGATCAGGAGACAATAATGTTCAAGACTGTCAACCCAAAACTCAATGTGCCGTTGATGGAGGAAAACGTTCTCAAGTTGTGGAAGAAGATGAATGTTTTCAAAAAGACCGTCGAACAGCGCAAGGGCGGCCCGGAGTACGTCTTTTACGAGGGTCCCCCCACCGCCAATGGACGCCCCGGCGTGCATCACGTGCTGGCGCGCGTTTTCAAAGACATGTTCCCGCGCTACAAGATCATGCGCGGGTATCACGTCTCGCGCCGCGGCGGGTGGGATACACACGGCCTGCCGGTCGAGATCGAGGTGGAGAAACAACTCGGCTTCAACAACAAACAACAGATAGAAGAGTACGGCATTGATAAGTTCAACGAACTTTGCAAAAAGTCCGTGTTTACTTACATTCAGGAATGGGAGCGACTCACCGACCGCATCGCCTTCTGGGTTGATCTTGAAGAAGCGTATGTGACCTACACCAACGACTACATCGAGTCGGTGTGGTGGATTTTGAAAAATTTCTGGGAAAAGGATTTGCTGTTTAAGGGCTACAAGATCGTCCCGTATTGCCCGCGATGCGGCACGCCTCTTTCCGACCATGAAGTTGCTCTCGGTTACGACGATGCGACCGACCCGTCGGTTTTTGTCCGTATGCCGCTGGTGGATAAACCCGATACCTCCCTGCTGGTTTGGACGACGACTCCGTGGACGCTCCCTGCCAATGTGGCTGTTGCCGCGCACCCCGAAGTGGACTATGTCACCATCGAACGGGATAACCACGGCACGAAGGAAAAACTCATCCTCGCGGAGAATCTGGTTGAGAAAATCTTCAAGGATGAAGATGTAAAAGTGGTTGACACCTTCAAGGGCAAAAAATTGAAAGGCATGAAGTACAAACCGCTTTTCACTTTTGTGACCGTGGACAAGCCTGCCTATTATGTTGTGCTGGGCGATTTCGTCACCACCGAGGACGGTTCCGGGCTCGTGCATCAGGCCCCCGCATTCGGCGCGGAAGATATGGAAATGGCGAAGCAATACGATCTGCCTATCCTGCTGACGGTTCAACCCGACGGCACGTTCATTCCCGAGATCACCCCCTGGCGTGGAATCTTCGTTAAAGAAGCCGACCCGCAAATCATCCAGGATTTGGATGCGCGCGGACTTTTATTCCGCGCCGGGACACTCACGCACACCTATCCCTTCTGCTGGCGGTGCAAGACTCCGCTTCTGTATTACGCGCGCGAGTCGTGGTACATCCGCACCAGCGCAAAACGTGACCGGCTTGTGGATTTGAACAAAACCATCAACTGGGTTCCCGACCACATCCGAAATGGACGCTTTGGCAACTGGCTCGAAAACAACATTGACTGGTCGCTCAGCCGCGAGCGGTATTGGGGCACGCCGCTTCCCGTTTGGGAGTGTGACGATTGCAAGCATCGCGAGTGTGTCGGCTCGGTGAAGGAACTTTCCGAAAAAGCAGGCAGGGATCTATCCGAACTCGACCTGCACCGCCCACACGTGGACAATGTCCATTGGAAGTGTACCAAGTGTCAGGGCCGGATGACGCGCGTGAAAGACCTCATTGACGTGTGGTTCGATTCCGGTTCCATGCCGTATGCCCAGTGGCATTATCCATTCGAAAATCAGGATAAGTTCGAACAGCAGTTCCCCGCGGATTACATCTGCGAGGCGGTGGATCAAACCCGCGGCTGGTTCTATTCGCTTCATGCCATCAGCACTCTGCTCAACGACAGCGTTTCCTACAAGAATGTCATCTGTCTTGGATTGATTCTGGATGGAGACGGGCAGAAGATGTCCAAGTCGCTTGGCAACATCGTCAATCCCTGGGATGTGCTGAATGCGCATGGCGCGGATGCATTTCGCTGGTATCTCTACACCGCCACACCGCCGGGACAGGAACGCCGCTTCTCTTCCGACCTGGTTGGCGATGTTATCCGCAGTTTTACCCTCACGCTGTGGAATGTGTATTCCTTCTTTGTGACATACGCCAACCTGGATAAACCGAGGGCGTTAACTGTGACCGCCCCGACGAATGACCTCGACCGCTGGCTCCTTTCGGAGTTGAATGCCCTCGTCCGCGATGTGACAAATGCCTATGAAAATTACGATGTGACGAACGCCACACGCCCTGTCGAAAAGTTTGTTGAAAATCTTTCCACCTGGTACGTGCGCCGTTCCCGCCGCCGCTTCTGGAAGAACGAATCGGATTCGGATAAGCAGGCCGCATACTCCACTTTGTACACTGCGCTGGTGACCATTGCCAAGTTGATCGCGCCTGCCATGCCTTTCCTTGCGGAAGAGTTGTACCAGAACCTTGTCCGCTCGGTGAATGAGACCGCGCCTGAATCTGTTCATCTCGCAGAATGGCCTAAAACAATGGATGAGTTCATTGATGAATCGCTCAACCGCGATATGAATTTGGTAATGAAACTGGTTTCGCTTGGTCACTCCGCGCGGCAGAAGGCCAATCGCAAGGTACGTCAGCCGCTCGCCGAAGCCGCGTTTTCGGTTGGGAACGCGACCGAACGAAACGCGCTTGCAAACAATCTGGATGTCATCGCAGATGAGTTGAACGTGAAGCACGTCCGCCTGCTGGATTCATCCACCGAGGCGGTCTCGCACACGGTCAAACCACTGCCGAAGCAACTCGGACAAAAATACGGCAACAAATTCCCTGCCATTCAGAAGGCGATCCTTGCCATGAATGCGGAAGAGGTTGCGTCCACGTTGCTTTCGGGAAAGACGCTCGAAGTGAAAGCAGGCGGCGAGAGATTCGACATCCTTTCCGAAGAAGTGGAAGTGAAGGCACAAGCGAAGGCTGGATTCGCCGTCGCGGAAGATGGCGCATACGTGGCCGCCCTCGTCACCGACCTGACTCCCGAACTCGTGGCCGAAGGCTTGGCGCGCGAGTTCGTCCGCCGTGTGCAAGATTTACGCAAGACCGCCGACCTCGATGTTGCCGATCGCGTGGAACTGTTCATCGAGGCCACAGCAGGCTTGAGGTCCGCGATTGAAGCGCATAAGGATTACATCACCGCCGAAACGCTGACGACGAAATTGTCGTTTGCGGCTCCGCCGGAGAAATCCTCTATTGCGAATGACGAGTTCGAAGGCGAAAAAGTGAAAGTTGGGTTGGTAAAAGTGAGCAAGTAATCAGTGGGGCAGTAATCAGTAAGCCCTCGGAGTTTCCGCAACTCCGAGGGCTTTTTTGGCATTATAATCTTTTCAAGAAAGGAGATTGGTATGCAGGAAACCATCACAATTAAGCTTCCTCAAAACATTCGCTCCGCGTTGGAAGTCGTTCTGGCCGAGGAAGGGAGGTCGGCGAACGATCTGATAAACCAGGCGGTCGCTGAATATATCTTCTTCCGGGAGTTACATCTGCTTCAAGAACGGTTGATCGCCAAAGCGCAACAGCGGGGGATCTTCAGCGAAGACGATGTGTTCGAGCAAGTTTCATGAAAGTATTGCTGGATACGAACGTTCTGATAGCCGCCTTTATTACGAAAGGCGTATGCAGCGAACTTTTGGAGCATTGCTTGCGCCGTCATGAGATCGTGTGTTCAGGGTTTATCTTTGATGAATTCAAGGAGAAATTGGTCGGGAAATTCAAGTTCAGCGTTCAGGATGCTGATGAGGCGATTCAGTTGTTGCGTTCCCGCGTTTTGCTCATCGAGCCGACCACGCTGACCCAGCCTGCCAGCCGGGATGCGGATGATGATGCGGTTATCGGAACTGCCATTGCCGGACGCGCAAATTGTATTGTAACTGGCGATAAAGATCTACTCGAATTAAAGGAATGCCAGGGAATCCCAATTCTCAAGCCGGCTGATTTTTCTTTGTTTGAAGCAGGACATGCATAATACACAGGCCTTGGGCGCAGACATTACTTTATGGACAGATTGTAAAGTTAGATTCGCACCCCTTTATTGGGAAATGTGTTTACGCGATTGAATTTCACCTCCGCATAAAAAGGATGCTCCCATGACCACCTCCGCAATTTCAGACCATAAACCCAATCCCCTGCGCGTGGCCGCCGCGTATGGCGTGCATCTTTTCACTGCCACCGGCGCGATCTGGGGATTCCTCGCCATGCTGGCGGTGTTCGATCATGACTGGCGCGCGATGATTATCTGGATGATCGTCGCCATGCTGGTGGACGGTTTCGACGGCATGTTGGCACGCTGGGCGGACGTGAAAAAATATGCCAATACCATAGACGGCGCGTTGCTCGACAACATTCTCGATTATCTCAATTACGTCATTGTGCCTGCGCTCTTCCTCATGGAAGCGGGCGTCCTGCCGTATGGATTGCAAATGGCTGGCGCGTTTTCCATCCTCATCACCTCGGCGTATCAATTTACGCAAACCGATGCCAAGACCGCGGATAATCACTTCAAGGGTTTCCCATCCTATTGGAACGTGGTTGCGCTGTACATGCTGTTGATGAAACTGAATGTGTGGGTTAACTTTGGTTTCCTCGTACTGTTCAACATTCTTGTCTTTGTGCCGATCAAATACATCTACCCCAGCCGCAACAGTTATTTGCGGAAACTCACCCTCGCCCTGACCTATCTCTACGGCGCGGTGGGGATTTGGGGACTGCTGTTGTATCCGAACACGCCGTCGTGGGTGGTGTGGGCATCTTTCATTTATGTTGGATATTACGTCGTGTTGAGTTTGATCCCCAAAAATAAATAACGAAAGACCCTAAAGGTTTTTACGAAGTCCCCGAAGGGGAAAACCTTTAGGGTCTTTTGCTGAAATTATGAAAATCGAAATCGTAACAAAAGCGGATGACGAACTCTACGAAGCATTTCAACGCCTTGTCCCTCAACTGACAAATAACAACCCGCCTCCTTCCCTTGACGATTTAACTGCTCTCGTCCGAGACGCATCCCCCACACTGATGATTGCCCGCACCGACGACGGCGTAATCGTCGGTGCATTGACCCTCGCGGTCTACCGCGTGCCGACGGGAATCCGCTCCATCATCGAAGATGTCATCGTGGATGATTCCGCCCGCGGGCAGGGAATCGGCGAAGCATTGATGAAACGCGCCATCGAAATCGCAAAAGAAAAAGGCGCGGGAAACATCTCACTGACATCGAACCCCATGCGCGAAGCGGCAAATCGCTTGTATCTGCGGGTGGGATTTAAGAAACGCAAAACCAACGCCTACCAGTTGAAACTGTGAATCGTGATGCGTAATCCGTGATGTGCAATTTTTACGTTTTGCGTATTACGTATTTCGTTTCCCCCTTGCACATCCCTGCGTACTCGCCATGATATTCCTCGGGGAGCATCTTCACTATTTCACACATCATCTCATCCACAATTTCCTGGCGCACCTCGGCGGTGACTTTCAAACCTTCGACGTTCAACTTGAAAGGTTCGCCCACGCGAATGTGGAAATCGGTGCGTTTGAGCCGCTTGAAGTTTTTGAGGAAGTTTTCCCCGCCCCAGTGCGCAATGGGCAGGATGGGCGCGCCCGAATGCAGGGCAAGGATGACCGCTCCCGGCAGGGCGCGGCGCAATTTGCCGGTGTAGTTGCGCGTCCCTTCGGGGGCGATGCCAAAAATGCGCCCCTCTTTCAACATCTTCAACGCCGCTTTGAGCGCGGCCATATCCGCTTCACCGCGGCGGACGGGGATGATATCCCATGAGCCGAAAACCCAGCGCAGAAAGAGGTTATCAAACGCTTCGACTTTTCCCCAGCCCGTGATCTTGCGAGGCTGTAACAGCGTGGCGAGGACAGGCACTTCGATTTGCCCGGTGTGATTCGAGATGACGATCAGCGGTCCCTGCATGGGGACCTTTTCCAGTCCCTGTGCGTCCATGCGAAGGGTGAGGCGGAAGTAGATGCGAAGAGCAGATGTGATGAGCCAGAGGGAGAAGTTCATAATGATTCAGGCGCAGATAATTTCCAATTCAAGCGGGAGCAGTTCGAGGGTCAGGTGCGAACCGCTGAGGCAGATGAATTCTCCGTCAGCGTGCGCGGGGAAGGTCTTGTCCAGTGATTTGATCGAGACTTTTTTGGAGCGCCGCATTTTGATTTCGGGCTGCGTCGCCTGAGTCCCTTTCAGGAAGTAGGGGATGAGTCCGAGGATGCGCCCTTTCGAGGCGGTCTCCGCGATGCAAAGGTCGAAGAAGCCGTCGTCGGGTTTGCTTTCGGGGGCCATGCGGAAGCCGCCGCCCATGCGCCTGCCGTTCATCACCGAAACCATGAGCGAGACCTGCGTGATGGTTTCGTCGTCGAGTTGAATTTCGAGGAGGGGAGGAT
>JBBIUO010000208.1:0-7555 GCA_037440205.1 Chloroflexota bacterium | reverse complement strand
GCTTCCCTCCAAAGGAACGACCAGCCCGCGCCGCGTGGATTCATCGAGGTTGGTGGAAACCTGGAAATACAATTGCCGCGAGGTATCGTCGTACAGCAAAATGGATGCGGCTTCCGCGCCGCTGATCTCCGCCGCGGCATGGACGATGCGCGAAAGCAGGATGTCCAGGTCGAGGGTGGATGCAAGATCGCGCGCGATGTCAATCAGGCGGCGGTAACTATCCAATCGTTCGGTTTTTATCTCAGCCATGTAACACTCTCTCTGCAATCGCAGGGATGATCGTTGCGACATCTTCCAAAATCGCCGCGTCTGCGCGCACGTTCAGGTAGGTCTGCGTATTGTTGATGATGATGAGGTGCGCGCCGCGGTCGAGCGCCTGCATGGGCAGACCTGCCACGGGTAGAACCTCCAACGAGGAACCGGCAACAAGCATCAGGTCGCAATGACGCGCGGCCCGTTGGGCCTTCGCCCACGCCGTTTGGGGCAGTTGCTCGCCGAAGAGGATCACGTCCGGTTTGAGGATTTGTCCGCATTTTGGGCAGTGGGGAATCTCCCCTCTTTCGACGAAGGGAGCCAGGTAGGGTTCGGCGTTTACCTGATGATAACACTGAGTGCACGTCAATGTTTGCATCGTGCCGTGCATTTCGATGACAATTTTCGAACCCGCTTTCTGGTGCAGGGTGTCTATGTTTTGGGTAATGATGGAATCCACGCGGCCCGCCTTTTCCAGTTCGGCAAGCGCCCAGTGGGCAAGGTTGGGCTGGGCGTTAAAAATCTGACTTGCCAGCGGACGAAACCATTGAAAAAATTTTTCCGGGGCGGTGCGAAAAGTATGGAGCGAAGCCACCTCCAACGGCTCGTCCTTTGCCCATAGCCCGGTTCCCGTTGAACGGAAGTCGGGAATCCCCGAAGGAGTGGAAAGACCCGCGCCCGTCAGCACAACAGCATGTTTGGATTGGCGGAACAAATCCGCGGCAAACTCGATGGCTGTTTGTGTCTGATGGGAAAAAGAGATCATCGCTTCTTTTCGCGCTCGAGGACGGCATCCGCCAGTTTGAGGAATTGCTGGGAGGTCATGTTCGTTGGCTGGCTGATCACCACCGGCGTTTGCAGTCGTGTGGCTTGCAGGAACGCTTCGGGAGCGGGCGTAAAGGTGGCGGAAACGGAATGCCCCAACATTTCCTGCACCTGGGCCAATGGCATTTGCGCCTCGGTGCGCATGCGGTTGTTCAAAACCACGTTGATGCCCTTGCGGTCAACCTTCAGGGCGGCTATTTCGTCAATCAGTAGTTTGGTGTGTTGAATGGTGCCGGGCACGCCCTCCACCACGATGATCCGCTCGGTGCACAACGGCAAAAGTTTCTGCACAAAGATGGGCAGTCCATTCCCCATGTCGAGGATGACGAAGCGGCCAAGCGTGGAAAGGTGGGCCACAATCGCCTCGTAGTTTTGCACCTGCGAGGTCAAAATCACGTCGCGCGGATTTTCGGAGGCAAGCAAGAGTTTCAACCCGGAATTATGCGAAACGAGGAGCGAATTGACCTTTTCGCGCGTCACCTCCGCCATTGTCCCCTGCAAAAGTTCGGTCAATCCTTTTTGGTTCGGAGCGCCCAGGTCCATGCCCAGCGTGCCCTGCCCCGGGGTTAGTTCGGCCAGAACCACATCCGCCTGAGTGCGGGTGTAAAGTCCCGCCGCCAGATTGGAAGCCACCGAAGAGACTCCCAATCCGCCGCGTGCGGAAAGTACGCCGATCACATACCCGATGTGTTCGTGGGCGGCAGTGACGATCTCAGCCGCCTCCTTTTGCCGCGCCAGCAACACCTTTACGTGCGCCTGCAATTCGGTGGGATGCGTGGGCTTGGTGAGGTAATCATCCGCGCCGACTTCAAAGCCGGTCACTTTATCGTCCAGTTGAGTCTTCGCGGTGAACATCAGAATCGGAATGGTCACGGTCACGGGATTCTTGCGCAACCTGCGCGTGACCTCATAACCGTCCATATCCGGCATCATCACATCCAATAAAATCAAATTCGGGCGTTCCTCCAATGCCTTCGCCAGTCCCTGTGTACCGTTCGAAGCCGCGATGATTTCATAACCTTGTCTCTGCAACATCAGTCCCACAAGCCGCAGAGTGTCCACGTCGTCGTCAATGATTAGAATTTTTTCAGCCATTTTTGCCTCGTCGAACAAACACAGTCTAGCATATTCAATTATAACGGACAAGTTCCAACATCAGGACAATTGTCCAAAGCGATAAAAAAGCGGCCATTTGGAAGCAGATGGATTGACGACCCGTCTCATTCATCCAGCCGGGGCCTGGTCAGCTGATAAATTAACACGACCACCCCGGAAAAGGACCAGATTCCGCCGATCACGCCGACCGCCCAGCGTGGAATACCCCAACTGGAAATATCAATCGGCAGAAAGCCAAAATAAACCAGCAACACCGCCCCGCCCAGCAACGTGTCAATCAGCCCTGCAAACAGCAAGGCAAGCCGTTTTCTTTGTTGGAAAGGGTTTTCATCCATACGCACGTCACTCGCCGAAAACGAACAGTTTGCTCAGGGACTCGCGGTTAAAGTTATGGCGGATCGCATCCGCAAAGACCGGCGCAACGGAAAGCACCGTCAGTTTCGGGTGCTTTTTTTCAGGCGGCATGTAAACCGTATCGGTGGTGATGATCTCGCTGATCTGCGGCACGGCGGCCAGTTTTTCAAGTCCGCCGCGGCTGAATACACCATGTGTGCAAAGCACTTGAATATCCTCGATGCCCTCATTAATAAGCACACGGCTCAATTCCATGATGGAGCCGCCGGTGGCAATTTCATCGTCGTAGATCAGGGCGCGTTGATGTCCCTGCACCTGATTACCCACCAGCCCGCTGATGATAACCTCCGTATCCGAGACCCGTTCCTTGTTCCCGGCGGCCACCGGCAGGTTGAGGGATCGGGCGAAGCGCGCCGCAGATTTGGCCTGACCCATGTCCGGCGAGACGATGATCGCGCCGCTCAAATCGCGCTGGGAAAGATAATCCTTGAAAACCATGCGGCTGCTCAACGGGTCGGTGGGGATTCCGAAAAATCCATGCACCTGCGGCGAATGGAACATCATGCTCATCACGTGGGTGGCGCCGGCGGTCTTCAACAGGTCGGCAACGAGGCGGGCGGTGATCGAAATGCGCGGCGCATCTTTTTTATCCGAACGGCCAAAGGAATAATAGGGAATGATTGCGTGGATCTCGGACGCCGCCGCCCCGCGCGCGATATCGATCATCATCAACAATTCCATCAGGTGATCGTTCACCGGCTGGGAAAGCGACTGCACAATGTACACGCGCCGATATCGCACGCTGGCGCCAAGCTGAATATACAGATTGTCGTTGCTGAATTTCGAGCTATGGGTCTCCTCCAGCGGCACACTCAAATGCAATGCGATCTTCTCCGCCAACGGACGGTTCGAACTGCCGCTGAAAAAACGCACCTCACCGGCGGGGATGGGTTTATCTGTCAAACCCGCCTCATCTTCGGGCATGGGACTATCTATCATTTGACCTCCATGTTGAACCTTTTATTTTGGCTCATGTGTAGGACAAGTGCGTTTTTCCAGTCCGACGCTAGAGAGCGTCTCTTACGCTTCATGGGCGCGTAGCGGACGTTCTCTAACGTCTGCACTTTGTTTACAGATGAGCCTTTATTTTTTATCCTGTCGTTTCTGAAACAGCGGGACAAGTATCGTGCCAATGAGATACCAAAAAAGAATATCCAAAACCAGGTATAACCCGTTGAACTCGGAGCAATCCTTTCCCGGCGGACACGGTCCCCAGGCAAGGAAGAAATGCAACGGGAAACCCAGCGGAAAAGTATCCGAAATGGTCAGCACAATGCACATCCGCCACAGCCAGCTGAAAAGAAGGAACAAAATGAAAGCAAGAATGATTTTCGCGGCAGTGGGTTTCAGAAACGTTTTCATTTTACACCAACGGTCATTTACCAGCGCGGGGTATCCAGCGCGGAACTTTCTTCATGTACGCCTCGTAGGGCGCGCCGAAGGTTTTCTTCAAATGCGGCTCTTCATAAAGCGTCACAAACGAATGGAATGCCAGGAAGATCAAAACCGCGTAGGCAATCATCCCAACCGTCTTGAACCAGAGAAAATGACCGGCGATGATCGTCAGCACGCCCACATACATCGGGTTGCGGACGTAATTATACAAACCCGCCACGACCAGTTCCTTCGGCGGATCAATCGGAGCGGGCGTGCCATGTCCTTTGGCGATGAAATCCCAGAAGCACCACAAAAGAACAAGAATGCCGATCAGCCAAAGCGGAAAGGCAAGGTACGCAAAGAAACCAGTTTCGATTTGCGGTCCATCCCGCAGAAGCGCCAAAGGGATGTATCCCGCAACAATACCCGGCGCAAGGATCAAAAAGAGAAGGGATTTGAGAACCGTCATTTTTTCTCCTTGAAGAAATCCTTGATCTGCTGAAAGTGGACTCGCCCGTCTTTTATATCCGCCTCAAGCAACCGCCGGATCGTGACTTTGTAACCGCGATAACGAACGCCAAAATCCCTGCCAAAGGATTCGGGTGGAAGCGGTTGGAGGAAATCAATCAATTCTTTTTGTGAGCTTTTTATAAGCGAAAGCAGTTCCCTGAACGAATCACGCTTGTATTTTGCGACCAGCATGGCATTGTACGTCTGCCAGTCGCGGTCACGGTACTTGTAGAATGCCGGCAGTTTTCCCGCCAGCACCGAACCGACCGCATCCAGATTTGTGTAATCCCAGCCCGCCAGATGCGCCATCAGGTCTTTGACAGACCAGATGCCAGGAAAAACCATATCCCGCTTTTTTGCAGAAAGAGCCTTCATTTCCTTCAGAATATCGTCCCGCGTCTTTCGCAGGTCAGCAAGGAGTTGTTCTTTTTGGGCTTGCGTTTTTGTGTTCATTTTCCATCTCAACGCGGATGATTACCCGCGTTTCTTCAGCCAACTCAATAGTTTCTTCGTTGACCAGCAGTTGATGACATCTTCCTTCGCCAGCCATGCGCGCCTTGCAGTGGCAACGCCGTAAAACATCATATCCATATCCGCTTCGGAATGCGCGTCGGTGTTGATGCTGATGGGGATTCCGAGTTCCTTTGCGCGGCGGGCATACATGTCATCCAAATCGAGGCGCGAGGGATGAGCGTTGATCTCCATCGCCACACCGGTCTCCGATGCCGCTTGCAGGATGGCTTCCATATCCAAATCCGCGCCCTCTCGGTCTGGGATCAGCCGTCCCGTAGGATGACCGATGATATCCACATGCGGGTTGCGAATTGCATTGATCATTCGCTGGGTGGCTTTCTCGCGCGGCTGTCGCAAACTGGTGTGCATCGAAGCAAGCACCAGATCGAGTGACGCGAGAAACTCATCGGGATAATCGAGCGCCCCGTCGGCTTTGATCTCCACCTCGCTTGCGTGCAAAACCAGAATGCTGTCGCCAAGTTGTTTTTGAATCTTCTTGATCTCGGCGGCCTGTTTTTTGTGGTCTTCCATTTTCAAACCGCCTGTCACGCCGAGGCTCGCAGAATGATCGGTGAACGCGATCACCTTCATGCCGCGTTTCGCCGCCGCGCGCGCCATCTCCAGCATCGAAAGTTTTCCATCACTCCAATCCGAGTGCATTTGCAAATCCGCTTTGACATCCTTCAACTCGATTAACTTCGGAAGTTGATTCGCCTTCGCCGCCGCCACCTCTCCGTGATCTTCGCGCAGTTCAGGCGGGATCCACGGCAGGCCCAGCGTTTTGTAAACTTCCTCTTCGGTGGCGCAAAAAATTTCCTTCGCGCCTTTTGTAAACGAATGCTCCGATAACGACAGACCCTTCGCAAGCGCGATCTGTCTTAACTGTACATTATGATCTTTCGAGCCAGTCGCGTATTGCAATGCCGTTCCAAATTTTTGCGGCGGATGCACCCACACCTGCGCGCGCACGCCATCGGTAAATTCGATGCTCGATTTCGTCTCGCCTTTTCCCAGCACACGACTCACACCGGGCAGATGGACGAAGGCTTCCATCACCGCCGCTGAATTTGTGGATGCCACCAGAATATCCAAATCGCCGACGGTGGAACGCATCCTTCTTAAACTGCCGGCTGGTTCCGCTTCGACGACCCCATCCACCCGTTTCAGTGTCTTGATGATCTCCTGCGCCAGCGGATACGCCCTTCCCAAAGGGATTCTTCCAGACCGGCGGGCGAGCGAGGCAATCCCTTCCAAGATGGCATTCTCGGACTTGGCACCCATGCCCGGGAGGGAGTGAATCTGTCCGTTTTTCGCGGCAGTTTCCAGGTCGGCAAGAGACGTGATGTTCAACGTCTTCCAGATCAATGCGATCTTTTTCGGGCCAAGTCCCGGCACCTGCAGCCAATCCGCAAGAGACGGCGGCACTTCCTTTTTGAGTCGTTCCAGAAATTCGAGTTTGCCTGTCCTGAGCAGTTCATCTATTTTTTCGGCAATGGCCTTGCCCACGCCGGGGATTTCGCGCAGTTTTCCCTCCTTCCAATAGTCGCTGGCTTCGCGGCCAAGCGTCATCAAATTTTCGGAGGCCTTGCGATAGGCAAGGATGATGTAAATGACCTCGCCTTTGATCTCGCACAAATTGGCGATGAGCGTGAACGTATCTGCAAGCTGGCGGTTGTTCATCATAACGATAATCCTTTCGGTACAGTCGGATTATACGCGCAAAATAAAAGTCAAAGTTGCCGCGCGCGCGAAAATAGTGTAGTATATTCGGCGGACAGGAAACGCACAGAGCAAACATGGACATAAAAACTTCCAGCCTCAACCCCGAAGTTTACACAAAGATCGTGTTGAACGACCTTGTGGTCTTTTCCATTTATTATTTGCTGGACGAAGCGGAGCGGGTCGCTTCGGAAGATATCATCTCGGCCTGCTTTACGCTGTTTCCAAAACGATTCTCCCTCAAAAAATATCCACAGTGGCCGGACTCGGCGATGGTGCATCGGCGCTGGAACGACTGCCGAAGCAGGGGTTACATTACTGTCAGCGCCGAACACGATTTCAAGTTGACATCCAAAGGATTGCGGCTTGCCCAAAGAGTCGCAAAGACATTGGGTCTGGCAAAGCCTCCTCAGAAAATAGTCATTCAACCTCCGCAGCCAAAAAAGAAAATCGAAACGATTCCCCCGAAAAAGAAAAAATCAACTTCGCCTGCACCGCGACCAAAGACAGGCACCCAGCCGCTGTTACCCGGCATCTTTGCAACCGCGCAAACAAAACAGACAAAGCCTGTTGCAAAGGCGGAGGCGAAACTAATCAAGCTAGTGAAAAAGGAGCAGCCTGTTCCCCCGGTCAAGTCACCGGCCGTGAAGCGGGCAAAGCAGATCGCAAAGCCCCAGGCGGTTCAACCTCCTCCAAAAAAGATGATTCGCAGGTCGCAACAACGCAGCAACGACTTCAGTCGTTCGAGCGCAAAGCGACTAAAGTCGCCACTACAAGTATCAAAGCCCACGCCGGTGGTTCAGCCTGTCAAACAAGAATCAATATCTCA
>JBBIUO010000207.1:0-7575 GCA_037440205.1 Chloroflexota bacterium | reverse complement strand
TAATGGAGATGATGCGGTCGCGCGACTCGCCATCGAAAATTCCATCAACCCGCGCCTGATCCTTGCCATGCTCGAATTCGAAAGCCGCTGGGTGCGCGGACAACCCATTGATGAACTTCACAAAGATTACCCGATGGGCTTCAACGATTACCACTACAAAGGCATGTCGGTGCAGTTGACGTGGGCGATCAACAACCTTGCCATCGGTTATTACAGTTGGCGCGCCGGTACGCTTACACATCTGGACTTTTCAGATGGGTCAACCCTTCGCCTCGACCCGCGTTTGAATTCCGGCACGGTCGCCATTCAATATCTTTTTTCGCGCGCACACAGCCGCTCACAATGGGAACAGATCATCAACCCGAATTCCGGCTTTCCCGCCATGTATCAGGAAATGTTCGGCGACCCCTGGGCGCGCGCCGATCTGGTTGACCCCATCTTTCCTTCTGCACTGAACCAACCGGAACTTGTCCTGCCATTCGAACCGGATGTTGAATGGAGCATGACAGGCGGCCCGCACAACGCCTGGGGACAGATCAATCCCAAAATTTACGGTGACAAAAACAGCGTCTTCGCCGCAATTGACTTTGCCCCGTCCACCGATCACGGCGGATGCGATCCCACGCCAACCTGGGTCACAGCGGCGGCGCCCGGCCTCGTTGTTCGCTCCAGCAATGGCGCAGTGATGGTGGATTTGGATGGCGACGGCTACGAACAAACCGGCTGGAATCTGCTTTACATGCACATCGGCGCAAAAGACCGCGTGCCGGTTGGAACCTGGCTGGAGGCCAATGACCGCATCGGCCACGCATCCTGCGAAGGCGGCATCTCCACCGGCACACACCTGCACTTCGCAAGAAAATACAACGGCGAGTGGGTCACCGCCGACGGCCCGATTCCCTTCATCCTGAGCGGCTGGCGTGTGGTGGCCGGCGAAAAGGCGTACGAAGGAAAACTCGTCAAAGGTGACCTGGTTGTCATCGCCGATCCCGTCGGGCAAAAGTGGTCGAATATTATTCGTAAAGAAAATGAATAATCTGCCTTATGCGGTACTGCGAAATTTATTTCGCAAACTAAGCGGCGTAAATGTCGCGGTACGTTTAGCACCATCCGTGAATCACCCCGCAAAAATAAAACAAAGCCTGTTCCGCGCAACGTTGATCGCCGCGTTGTTCCTTTCCTCCTGCAAGGTCGAAACCGCAAACAACAACCCGACTCCCACAGCGATGGCAGATTTCGCTCCGCTGAATTTGGCGCCGACCCCGCTTCCCACACGTCCCACGTACAAGCCCGGCGAATTGGTGGATTACACCGCCCAAACCGGCGACACCCTGCCGGCGCTTGCCGCGCACTTCAATACCAGCGTGGAGGAGATCTTCGACGCCAATCCGCAAATTCCGCGTGAAGCCACCACCATGCCGCCGGGAATGCCCATGAAGATTCCCATCTACTTTCTGGCGCTGTGGGCCAGTCCGTATCAAATCATCCCGGATCATGCCTTCGTCAATGGCCCGTCGGTGATCGGGTTCAACACATCTGCCTTCGTCGCCTCCCAGCCGGGCTGGTTAAAGGATTATCGCGTCTACGCCGGCGGCGAGTGGCGAAGCGGCGCGGAGATGGTGGATTACATCGCCGCCAATTACAGCATCAATCCGCGCCTCCTGCTTTCGATCCTCGAATATCAGGGCGGCGCATTGACCCAGCCCGAACCGCCGGTGAAAAAGAACCTGCTCGGTTTCACGCGCCGCTATTGGGAAAACAACTATCTTCAACTTGTCATCGCCGCCAACACGCTGAACAACGGCTATTACGGATGGCGCATCGGGAACCTGATCGAATTCGAAGACACCGACGAAATCCTCATCCGGCCCGATCCCTGGCAGAACGCGGCATCCGTCGCGATTCAATATTACTTTTCAAGGATTTTTGCCGGGGATGAATACGCGGTCGCCACCGGACCTCAGGGCCTGATCCTGACATACGAAAAATTTTTCGGCAACCCGTGGCAGAATCCTCCAGTTATCATTCCGGGCAGTCTGCAACAACCGACACTCCAACTGCCATTCCCAAGCGACCAGGTTTGGTATTACACGGGTGCGCCTCACACCGGATGGGGCACCGGCGAACCTCTCGCCGCCGTAGACTTTGCGCCGCCATCCGACAAATCAGGCTGTTTCATCGCAGACGATAAAAACTTCGCCACCGCCATGGCCGATGGTCTTGTTGTCCGTTCCGGGTTGGAAGGCGTCGTTCTCGACCTGGACAAGGACGGGGATGAACGCACAGGTTGGGTCATTTTTTACCTGCACCTCGCCACCAGAGAACGCGCACCGCTCGGCGCCGAACTCAAAGCAGGGGACAAGATCGGATACCCATCCTGCGAGGGCGGGCACGCCACAGGCTCTCACGTTCACATCGCCCGCAAATACAACGGCGAATGGATCATCGCCGACAGCGCCCTTCCATTCAATATGAATGGCTGGGTCACTCACAATGGAAGCCGCGAATACCTGGGGACCATCACCAGGGGCGGCGTCACCGTTACAGCTTGCGAATGCGGGGATGCCTTCACCGCGATCAGTGGTGATTATCCCTAAAAAGAAGATCCCAAAGGTTCTTGAAACCTTTGGGGTCTAATAGTTCAAGATGGATCCTGACTTGCGAAATATTCGCCTTCCCTGACAACCGCCCCCTTATCATCCAATAATTTATATACCAGTCGAATGGGAAACGCTTTTGAAAGCATGGCAATTGCGGGGCAATACTTCCCGGCAGAAAGTTCGATCGCGCGGAGCAACGCGGCTTCTTCAACTTCCTTCCCGGTCACGATGTATTCGATCACTGCATCGGTAAAGACCTTTGGGTGTTCCTCCGCCCGCCCGGCATGAACCTTCACCTGGAAATCAACAACAGGCTGTTTCTTCTTCTGCAAAATCGAAACGACATCCATCGCGGTGCAACCAGCAAGCCCCAGCGCAATGAATTCCATCGGGCGGGCGGCGCTGTTTTCGCCTCCCACCGAAGAGTCGGTATCCAGATTCTGCACAAACCCGGAGTTGCCCGCGCCTTCGAAAAGCATTTTGCCCTTCCAGTTCAATGTCACATCCATTCATCTACTCCTTGATCACAGCCGGAACGTATTTTTCGAGATTCTTTTTGGAGATGCCGCCGATCCACATCAGGCGCACCCTTCCCTTGCGGTCTATCACATACGAACTTGGCAGGCTCATCGTGTTGAACTCGCGCTGCGCCAGATAATCCAAATCGAGCCAGACCGGGAACGTCAATCCATATTGCTGCACGAACAGGTCAACCACTGCAAGCGGCTCCTCCTGGTTAATGGCAACCAGCACAAAGCCATCATCTTTGTACTTTTCGTAAAAGGCTTCCAGGGTGGGCATCTCCTCCTTGCACGGGGGACACCACGTAGCCCAGAGATTGACCAGCACCACGCTTCCGAGATAATCTTTCAAGGAGACGTCTTTCCCGGCAAGGTCGGTAAGATTCAGTTCCGGGGCGGCATAATCCACTTTAACGGGAACAGCCGAAAAGTCCCGTGTGGAAGCGGATTGGTTCCTCAAGATCAAAAGCAACATGATCCCGATCGCCATCAATCCCGTTCCGATCATCACCGCGGCAAATAATCGAGCAGTAGGGGGTTGGGAAGTTTCCGTCATTGATCACATCCAATAGTTGCCCACACGGGGCAAAAGGGAATTATCAGGTGCATCCGCCGCCTTCTCCATTGATAAAACCGCACGAGGGACATTCCAATTGCAGGAGGCCGTTATAGTTCAGCCTGCCTGTGCCGCATTTTGGGCATATCGAATCCTTTCGCAAAGGTTCGACAGCCTCGATCACAGGCGGCCTTTCGATTCCCAACAAAAGTTTTTCAAGGGAGGAAAGTTCGTTTACGTCGGTCATCATCACCCTGAAGAGGTCAGCGCGGCAAAAATTACCTTTTGCAAAGTATAACCGGGAAGATTTATCACATGTGGAAAATGGGAAAAATGTCAGTGAGTTTAGGATGTTTGATACTGGATACTTGTCAAGACATTGATTACCATGCTTATAAGATGCTCGACTTTCTGCCAGACATTCCGCTGTTTCAAGACCTCGCCCCCCACCAGACGGCCCTTCTTAAACCGCTCTTCGAGCAATATAATTGTCCCGCAGATACAACGATCTTCGAGCAGGGGGAACTTGCAAGTTATTTGTACCTGTTGATCAAAGGCGAGGTTATAATTCGTTTCAAGCCTTATGACACCCCGCCGATCATTTTGACCCGCCTGCGCTCCGGGGATGTTTTTGGATGGTCGGCGGTGGTTGGAAGCACTCACTATACCTCCAGCCTGATCAGCGAAACGGCGGTGGAAACCGTGCGAGTGCGAGGCAGTCATCTGTTGACATTGGCGCGGGAGCATCCTGAGACCGGCGCGATCATCATGGAGCGTCTTGTAAACATCGTATCATCCCGCTGGAAGAACGCGCGAACCCAGGTTCAATCCATTTTAGATTCGATCCACCAGCATAAACGGGAGTAGGCCATGGTCACATCCGAGATACAAAACCAGGAAGTTCAGTTGCGGGGACTGCTCGAAAAGCTCAGCGCCTACGTAGAGCAATTTCACGGCGGAACGGTTGAGTTCGTTTCGTTCGACGGCAAGACCCTCAGGGTACACCTCGGAGGCGCGTGTTTGAACTGCCCGTTACTGCCTTCCACGCTGCATGGCTGGGTGGCAGGGACGGTTCATCAATTCTTCCCGGAGATCGAAGTGATCGAAGAGAAGTAAGCAGACTCTTTCAGAAGTAATTTTGGCTCTCCAGTTTCTGGCGGGAAATGATCCACCACGAAGGGTCACGAAGGTACACAAAGGATAATTTTAGGCTGGTTTTCCTTTGTGACCCTTTGTCTCCTTTGTGGTTGAAAAAGGTTTTCCCGTTAAAAAATGGTAGAACCGTAATTTTTCAGCTGCGAATTTTCGTGACTTATGAATTAAACGAACCATCCCCAAACAACGGGGACGGTTCATTTTTATAAAATGGGGCAATCTAGTTTCAATTTACCAAAGAACATGCAATGACATTTCACTTCCACCCACTTCGCCCGGCGAAATACCGGAAGATCAAAAATCCGCCCGCCACGATCAAGGCGAGGGCCCAGACGTAATTCGCAACATCCAAAAGCGATGCGATCCCGAGCAGGCCCATGATGCCAAGCACAAGGGCAGGCCAGTATGCCCAGCGCATTCCCGCCAGCACGGCAACAAGCAGGAAGGTGACGGCAAGCCCGAAGAAGAAAATTCCAGCCGTTTGAAACTCGCCAAATCTTTGCGCGGCCACAGTGACGACCCCCAGCGTCACCAACACGCCGCCGGGGATCAACGCCCACCACCTCTCGAGCCGGTCGGTGAGATAGACGATCAAAAAGGCAAGGCCAATCCCGCCGAGGAAGATCGCGCCGCCCAATTCTTCATATCGCTGGGCGGCAACGATCATGACGGCAAGCGCCGATAACACACAAGCAGGGATGACCGCCCACCATCTTTCCACGCGGCTGGTGAAATAGACATACCAAAACGAGAGGCCGATCGCGCCGAGGAAAAGCGCGCCGCCAAATTCATTCAGGGATACGGGAAGCAGGATCAACGCCCCAAGCCCAAGAAGCGTGAAGCCGGGGAAAGCGCTCCACCAATTCCCGCCGAACAGCAACGTGAGAAACAACAATCCAGCCGCAATGAACAGACCGCCCCAGAAAATATCGGTGGCGTTTTCGAGATAGCCCATCTGCTGCGCGAGCGCGAGTCCGCCGGCGGCCAGGAGCAGGATGCCAAATACAATTCGCGAATCAAATCGTTTCATGTGGATGCCTTTCGCGTCATTTGATCTTCAACGATGCCGCGCCGCCGTCAATGGTCATATCCACTGCGTTGGCGGCGGTCTCGTAATCGGGAGATTGGTAATAACCGCCACCGCGGGGAAAGCGGGATTGGTCAATCTGCACATCGCCGGCAACCACCGTCGAGCGGATTCGGGCAGATAAACCTTCGGGGATGGTCACTGTCATTGACGCCGCACCAAAATCGAGGTCGGCGCTGAAGCGGCCGCTCGTCGGCAAAATCACGTTTGTATCGCTGGCGCCGGTATCCAAATCGAGGCGGGTGATCTTCATCCCGCTCAAATCAATGGTTGATTTGTTTGCGCCGAGATTCAATGAAAGATCAATCGGGATGTTCGGATTCAAGGCGACATCCCAATCCAATTGCGAACGCGGGCCAAAGAACGGGAAATCCAAAAACTCTCTTGCGGGTCTCATGCGGACCTCGAGCCTGTCTCCGTTTCGATGGGCTTTTTGATCCAACCCGCCGACAAACGTGCCGCGCGCGATTTCATTTGCACCCGCGCCGCTGTGCAGATTCAACTCGCCCGCGCCGTGATTGATTTTCACAGTTGCGGCGGATGCGCCCTGCAAGTCAACCGAGGCAGATTCAATTTCAACGCGGCCGCGGACGAAAACGCCGAACAAAATCCACGCACCAGCGGCGAGGAGGGCAATCGGCCAGAAGAGACTCGATAACGACGAGCCATTCGGAAGCCTGATTCCTGTGGCATCGGCAAGCAGGAAGAGTCCCCACAGAATCAGGACGCCTCCCCAGAACAGTTGATTGCGACGCATGTTATTCTTCTCCTTTGTTTCTGAAGGAACGATACAATCCGCGCCCCAGCACATACACGCCCAGCAAAATCAACAGGATGGGCGCGCCGTAATTGCCGAGCAAATTCCAGCCGCCGAAGAACGCGGAAAATACAAGGAAGAGAACCGCGCTTACCACCATTAAGTTCAATCCGCGGCGGATGTTATGCCTCGTGCTCTCGCCCAGCAATCCCTGCAAAATGGTCCCCACGCCGACGAAGCCGGGGATGAGCGTCCACATATAGGACCAGGTGTCGTAACTTTCCGTGAGCCTTTGATAATAAAAGATGCCGCCAATGCCTGCGACGATGGCCGCCGGGACAGACAACCCGGGCTGACCGAGGACAAGTCCGACAATAAAAATGGCGCCGCCGATCAACAACAAATTGACGGGCCATTCGGTATATTTTTCAAAGATAGTGTGGAAGGCGGGCATGGTTTTATCCAACAGGAACCAGCCGCCGAGAAGAATGAGGATGATCCCCAGTGCAAGTTGCGAACGACCGCGAGTGTTCATAAGTGTTTTCTCCTTTGAGTAAGATACATGATGAATGTATGACATTTTGGAAGGCTTGGAAAGTCCATGAAGATATACGCAGGGGGAGGGAAAAAGTAGACAAGGAAGCAAGTAGACAGGTAAACAAGTAGACAGGTAAACAAGTAGACAGGTAAACAAGTAGACAGGTCAGGCGCGCCTGCCCAGCCAGAGACCGAACTCAGCGGGTTCGCGGCGGCGGCGCAGACGGGCAATCCACGGGCGGACCGCCCAGCGGAATCCATAAAACGGGCGGAGATGTTGCCAGCGAATCCCCAATTCCCTGCCGAGGTCATCCATTCGACGATAGGTGAAATAATTTTCGCTTTGAATCGAATCGGAGGCG
>JBBIUO010000206.1:1507-7588 GCA_037440205.1 Chloroflexota bacterium | reverse complement strand
AGCACTTCGTCGAAAAGTTTTTCGCGGACGGTGAGCACGCGTCTTTCGTCGTTCAGCTTGTGAAAGTGACGAATGACATTTTTCTCCGCTGTTGCCACTTTGACAGCCTGCACCGCGCCGAAGAATTCGCCGATGAAGCCCGTGACCTTGCCTGCGGACTGACGCGACGCGCGGCGATAATGTTCGATGCGGCCCGTGGCGAGGTTGGCGACGATGCCGACGATGACCAGCGGCACAAGCGCCATGACCGTGACCGATGGGTTGATGCGCGTCATGAGGACGATGGAGACCGCGATGATAATCAACCCCACCACGATGTCGTTGATGAGGATGACGAAGAGCGGAATTTGATCCACGTCTGTTTTGAAGCGGCTGACGGCTTCGCCTGGTGAATCAGGCAGTTGCGATGCGCCTGGGCGTTTGAGGATATGCTGTAACAAATTCCTTCGCAGTAATGTGTTCATGTCTGCGAAGATGGGCACGTCGGCGTAGTAGAAGCCATAGCTTGCCAGCACGCGCCCAAGCCAGGTGACGACGAAGAAGACAACGATGGCCCAGATGCCAAAGGTCAGCGCCGCTTCACCTGTGACCAAGTCGAAGAAGGCTTTGAGGATGAGCGCGGGCGCGACCTGCCAGCAAAAGCGAATCAGCGCGACGCTGACAAAGTCAATGAAATCCAGCCAGGGGCGGAAGCGGATCATTTCCCAGATCACTTTCCACGCGGGCAGGGAGGGGATGTTTTTGGGGAGGGTTGATTCGGTCATGATAAATCCTTTTCACCACAAAGGACACAAAGTACACAAAGGGGTTAAGACTTTGGTTTTTCCTTAGTGACCTTCGTGTCCTTCGTGTTTAAAAATCTTATGCCAGCACTTCCTCCATGCCTGTTTGCAGGAGTTGGTAAAAGCGCGAGTTCGAGTCACTTGCGAGTTGCTTGCGATTGCCGTATTCGATGACACTGCCTTTTTCCAAGATCAACACATCGTCGGCGCGGTGCAGGGTGTCGAGTTTGTGCGCGATGATGATGGCGGTGCGGCCTTTCAGCAATTTGTCTATTGCGCTTTCCAATTTTTGCTCGGTGACGGGATCAAGACGCGAGGAGGCTTCATCCAATATGACAAGGCCAGGATTTTTCAAGAAGACTCGCGTGAAGGCCAGCAATTGCGCCTCACCCGCGGACAGTGATCTTGATCCCGTTTCGAGTTCAGAGTCCAAGCCGTTGGGCAGACTCCGATACCAGTCGCCGAGTTCGAGTTCTTCGAGCGCCCCGATGACTTTCTCATCGGGAATGGAGCGGTCGAAGACGGTCAGGTTGTCGCGGACGGAGGCGCGGAAGAGTTGCACATCCTGCGTGACGATGGCGATGTTGTGGCGCAGGGATTCGAGCCTGACATCCCGCAAGTCTATGTCGTTGATTTTGATACTGCCGTCCTTCACGCTGTACAAATTGAAGATCAAGCGTCCGATGGTGGTTTTGCCACTGCCCGTGCGACCGAGAAGCCCAAGAACGGAACCAGGTTTCAGGTCAAGCGAGAGGCGGGAGAGGACGGAGTCATTGCCATTGTACGAGAAGGTCACATCGTTGAAGGTCAAGGAAAGCGGATGTGAATCCAGGCTCATGCCATCGTTATTTTTGGTCTCAGGCTTGAGCGCTTTGAACTCGGTCAATCGCTCCACGCAGGCGCCGATGGTCTGAAAACTTTCGATCTCGTGTGTCATCGCCCAAAAGGGTTCTTCGAGCAGGCTGAGATAATGCACGAAAAGATAAACCGTGCCAATGGTGACGATGCCTGCCGTGAAGAGCCAGTATCCGCTGGTGACGGCGAGGAGCGTGCCGAGCGTGAGCGCGAGACCGATTGCATTTTCGATGATCCAGCGTTTGAAATGCGACTTGCGGTTGTGGGTGAGCACTTCCTTTTGGTGGCGGAACAACTCGCGGATGGAAAAACCCACCGCGCCGCTGGAGCGGATATCTTCGGTGCCTGAAAGTTGCTCTTCAACGAAGCCGAAGAGTTGCGCCTCCGCTTCGCGCCTTGCCTTTTGATGCGGCACGGCGATATCTTTGACCCTGCCGAGGATGGTCAGGGTGAGCAGTGAGTAAACGGTGAAGGCCAGTCCCGCGCGCCAATCTTCGATGAAGAGGGCGATGAGAATGCCGAAGAGCAGAAGTCCGTTGGCGATGAGGTTGAGCGCAAACTGCGAAAAGAAGGTCGCCAGCTCGGTCACGTCACCGTCAATGCGCTCGATCAGTTCGCCAGGGGTGTGGTCGTTGTGAAAGCGCATATCGAGGTGGACGGCGTGTTCGGCGAGTTCGGCGCGCAGGTCGTTGGTGGCTGTCCATGCCACGTTTTCGCCGAGCCAGGTGACGCCGATGTGAACGCCCTGTTGAATCAACGCGATGCTGATGAAGACCAGGGCCGTCCATATCAGCGTGGAGAGGGCTTCGCCCGCCAGCGCCGAATCAATAAAGCGGCGCATGATCTGTGGGGCAAAGATGCGCAAGCCGATACTTCCGAACAACATGGCGGCCAGCAGGATGAACCGTCCGCGCTGGGGGCGGATGTGGTCGGAGAGCAGGTGGTAGTAGGAGGAGAAGGAGAGGTTCATGTTGTAAACGGACTTTCTATAAACGGACTTTCTAACGGACTCACGGGAAAAAAACGGACAAAAAAACACGGCGCGGGTGCGCCGTGTTTTGGGAAAGACACAGGAAATTGTGCCGTGATTAAACGGTTAACAACAGGTGGCGCACTTCGGGGAAATGGATTATTCGGTTGACTTTATTAGGTAGTAAATGCAACGACATTTGAAGTGCGCTCCTTTCTTTGGAATTTAATTACAAGAGCAGTTTACATGAGAGTGGGAGGAGTTGTCAAGTAGGAATCCCGCAAAACAAGTCTATAGACTTGTTTACGTGCAGAAAATCAGACTACAATTGCAAAACATGGAGGCTTCATGAAAACCATTTTACGAATGCGATACTACCGCATCGTTCTCTTCTTTGCCCGCGTCCTGTTGGGCATCGTCTTTTGGGATATTTTTCTACCGCGCATCGGGCTGGGATTTCTTGCGCGGAGCAACCGTTCCCAGCGTTATCGTCAAATCGCCACCCGCTTTCGCGCGCTGGCGATTCGCTTGGGCGGGGTGATGATTAAAGTGGGGCAGTTCCTCTCGGCTCGCTTGGATGTCCTGCCGCCTGAGATCACCGATGAACTGGCAGGATTGCAGGATGAAGTTCCGCCTGTGGATTTTGAATCCATTCGCCTCCAGACCGAACTGGAAATTGGTTCTGCCATCGAGGAAGTTTTTCTCAGCTTTGAGAAGACTCCTGTCGCCGCCGCCTCGCTCGGACAGGCCCACCGCGCAAGACTGCTGCCGAACGACGCCGAAGCGCTGGGCTTTGAACATGTCGTCGTGAAAATCCTGCGTCCCAACATCGAGCAGATCGTGGAAGTGGATATGTCCGCGATTCGCGTGGTAGGTGGATGGCTCAAGCGCTATCGTCCCGTCAGTGATCGCGCCGATGTGCCCGCCATCATCAATGAGTTTTCAACGATCCTTCACGAGGAATTGGATTATCAGTCAGAGGGGAAAAATGCCGAGGCTTTTGCAACCAGCTTTCAGGGAGATGGAAGCGTCCACGTCCCGCGCGTAGTGTGGATTCGCACGACTCGTCGCGTGCTGACGCTGGAAGATGTCACCGCGATCAAGATCACGGATTACGATGCCATCGCCGCCGCCGGGGTGGATCGCGCCGAGGTGGCAAAGCGTTTGCTTGGAACGTACCTGAAGCAAATCTTTGAAGATGGTTTTTTTCACGCCGACCCGCACCCGGGGAATTTATTTGTCCAGCCCCTGCCTGAAAAGAACGAGGATGGCTCGAAAAAATTTCAACTGACGTTCATTGATTTCGGCATGGTTGGACGGATGCCCGATAAACTGGTGGAAGGTTTACGCGAGGCTGTTATTTCAGTGGGCTTGCAGGATGCGTCGCGGTTGATAAAGGCTTATCAAACGTTGGGCGTCCTGCTTCCGAGCGCAAACACCAAGTTATTGGAGGAGGCCAGCGCGCAGTTGTTCGACCGGTTTTGGGGGATGAATATGAAGGAGTTGCGCAGTATCAGTCACAGAGAGATGATGAAGTTTGGTTTGCAGTTCCGCGAGTTGATGTTCAGTATGCCGTTTCAACTGCCTGAGAATCTTTTATTGCTCGGCAGGACCATTGGGATTTTGTCGGGCATGTGTACGGGGCTCGATCCCGAATTCAACCTGTGGCAACAGATCGCGCCTTATGCCAGAAAATTGACCGAGGGCGAAGGCGGTTCGGCCTTCGATGTGTTTTTGGATGAGGCTGGGGAATTTTTCAAGACCCTGATCGCCATCCCAGGCAAAACGGAGCGTGTGCTTGGACGGATCGAACGCGGCGAGTTGAATGTGCAAATGCCGCTGATGAATATTCAGATCAGTTATCTCGAAAGGTCGATCAACCGACTGACGGGCGGCATCTTCTTTTTGGGGCTGACGATTGCAGGGGCGATCTTGTACGATAGCCACACACTGCTTGGGCAGGGACTGTTTGGCGGGGCAGGGATCGCACTGCTTTATACCCTCTTCCTTGCGCGTGGAAGGCGCCCGTTTCGCTAAAAAAGTAGGACAAGCTTAAGCTTGTCCTACTTTTTAGCCAGATTTTTCTTCGGTCTTCTTGATCGCCGCATCGAGCAGACTGCGAAAGGCAAGCAGCATTTCCTTGCGCGCGGCGCGGCGGTGCTCCAAGAAGCCTGGCGGGAGGATGGTCTCCATGCTCTTGCGCATCTCTGCGCGCGCGGCTTTGATATGTTCCAACGCCTCAGGCGGAAGTTTGTCTTTCATGGCTTTGCGTTTTTCTTCGTTCATGGGTCACTCCTTTTTCTGTATTAATTATAGCACCACGAAATATCTTTTGTGTGCGGTATTGAATTACGTTTTCCGACGGGCATCGAGCCATTTTTCGAGCGATTTTTTGCTTTCTCCGCTTTGTCGTCCGGCAAGCAAACCCTCGATGCCGATATGTTCGTCCAGATCAGGAAATTCGATGGCGTATCCGTCGCCTAGTAACTCAAAGTGACTGCGTTCCGCAGGTGTCGCATACATAAGACGCGGATACCATGCCAGCGGAACGCTGATCCTGCGTCCATCGCTTAATCTGATGTTCAATTCGTCATTTGTAATTTCGACATCCACTGCAAGCGGTTCGATTTCAAGAGTCAAAGTGTTCATGCCATGCCTCCAATATTCGCTTTTCGTTTTTTGCGATGATACTGGCAATTTGATTGAGTTCGTGCCCAGCAAAGCCCTTGTTTTTTGACAGCACAACAGGCTGAATCCAAAACTTGGCAATGCGACGTTCCTGCTTTACATGAATATGCGGCGGCTCGCCTTTATCCGAACTGAAAAAGATGAAGGTGTATTGCCCTTCTTGAAAGACGGTTGGCATATTCTTTACCTGATTATCAGTAGATCACGAAAACCTCGCGTAGTTTGCGCTCTCTGGCGCAAATTAGGCGTTAGAGAACGCCAATTACGCGCTTTCGTGAAGTACTGATTATATATGTGTTTGAAGCGATAGGTTTTGTCATCTCTTCTTTTCCATCTTCGCCCAACTATCCTTCAATGTCACCGTCAGGTTGAAAACCAGCTTCTCTGGCGCGGAATCCAAATCCACGCAAAAATAGCCGAGGCGTTCGAACTGGAGATTATCCCCAACCTTCGCATCTGCCAGCGACGGCTCAACAAAGGCATTCTCCAGCACTTCCAACGACCTGGGGTTAACGATGCTTTCCAATTCGCCATCGTCCGGCCGTTCCACAGTAAACAACTGGTCATACATCCGCACTTCCGCAGGGATGGCATGATCCGCCGAAACCCAGTGGATCGTGGATTTGACCTTGCGTCCGTCAGGAGAGTCACCGCCACGCGTTGCCGGGTCATATGTGGCATGGACTTCAACCACCTCTCCTTTGTCGTTCTTCACGACATGTGTGCATTTCACAAAATAGGCGTAACGCAGGCGCACTTCATTGCCGGGATACAAACGATAATATT
>JBBIUO010000206.1:1008-1485 GCA_037440205.1 Chloroflexota bacterium | reverse complement strand
GATGTAGATCACCTTCGAGAACTTGACCTTGCGTGTGCCGGCATTCGGATCTTCCGGGTTGTTGATGGCATCCAATTCCTCATCCTGACCATCGGGGTAATTATCAATGACCAGTTTAAGCGGATGAAGCACCGCCATGCGCCGCAGGGCGCGTTTGTTCAAGTCATCGCGGATGACAGCCTCGAACTGGGCCATCTCCACCCAGCTGTCGTTCTTCGTCTCGCCAATGCTGGTCACAAAATTGATGATTGCTTCCGGGGTCACACCGCGGCGGCGAAGTCCACGCAGCGTCGTCAAACGTGGATCGTCCCAACCGCGCACCACGCCTGTCTCCACCAATTTACGAACCTTGCGCTTGCTCATCATGGCATAGGTCAGGTTCAGGCGCGAGAACTCGATTTGCCTGCTGGGGAAGGCTTCCAGTTTTTCCAAAAACCATTCATACAACGGACGATGGATGATGTATTCATTGGAGCA
>JBBIUO010000206.1:0-924 GCA_037440205.1 Chloroflexota bacterium | reverse complement strand
CTTGTCGCCGGTGCGATGATGATGGACGTGCATGATGCGATACATTACCGGGTCGCGCAACAGAATGTTCGGATGCGCCATGTCTATCTTTGCGCGAAGCACGCGACTCCCTTCGGGGAATTCGCCGTTCTTCATGCGTTCCAGCAAATCGAGATTCTCCTCGGCAGAACGATTTCGATACGGCGAATCAACTCCGGGGCGAATTGCAGACTCGGTCTCGCTCCACTTTGTCCCTTTGGGCAATGTTCCTCGTCGTTCGCTCATCTCCTCCTGAGTCTGATCGTCCACGTAGGCCAGTCCCATCTTCACCAGCCGCACCGCCCAATCGTAGAGCAAATCAAAGTAATCCGAAGCGAACGTCACCTTTGCCCACTTGATGCCAAGCCATGAAGCGTCATCTTCGATGGCTTCCACGAACTCGGTCTCTTCCTTCGAGGGGTTTGTGTCGTCGAAACGCAAATACAACTCGCCGCCGAATTCCTTCGCGGTGAAATAATCAATCAAAAACGCCTTGACATGCCCAATGTGCAGATAACCGTTCGGCTCCGGTGGCAGGCGCGTGCGGACATAATTGAAGCGCCCATTCTTCAGGTCTTCCGCAACAGCCTCACGGATAAAAGCAGGGATTCGACTCACAACTTCTTCTGGGTTCATGGATGATTCGACCTTCGACGTAATTTTCTGCGGACAAAGATCCGCTTCCTTCCTAACCTCGGCCTGGCAGCGTTTCAGGAACATTTTCCCACCCGAAAGCGTTACAGGCAATGTACGCATCAATTATAACTGCTTTATAATGGACGGAACCTGGAGGAACCAATGACTGAATCGAATCAAAACAAAACCAATTTTTCAGGCACCTACTTCAACCGGGACACTGTCCTGCGGCTGGCGCGTTTTTTGAAACTCGCCTCATGGATTGTCGCT
>JBBIUO010000205.1:1974-7599 GCA_037440205.1 Chloroflexota bacterium | reverse complement strand
CACGAAGACTTCGGCGCAATCGTGGATAAAGTCCAGGTGACCATCGTCACCGAACCCGCGCTCCACGCCGAATGGCTGGAAAAGGCGCGCGCCGCGTATGACTTCCGCAACAAACGTCTCGCCGATCTGACCGATAACAAAGTGGACGAATTCTATTCATGCACGCTTTGTCAATCGTTTGCGCCGAATCACGTCTGCGTCGTCTCGCCTGAACGACTCGGCCTGTGCGGCGCGTACAACTGGCTGGACTGCAAAGCCTCGTTCAGTATCAATCCCACAGGGCCGAATCAACCGATCAAACTCGGCAAGCAAATTGACGATAGAAAGGGTTATTGGGAGGGCACGAACGATTACGCCAAGATCGGATCGCATGGCGTGGTGCAGGAAGTCTCGATGTACTCGATCATGGAAAACCCGATGACGGCGTGCGGATGTTTCGAGTGCATCGTAATGCTCATCCCCGAAGCCAATGGCGTGATGGTCGTTTCGCGTGAAGATACCTCCATGACCCCTGCGGGCATGACCTTCTCGACGCTGGCAGGCATCGCGGGCGGCGGGATGCAAACCCCCGGCGTGATGGGCGTGGGCAAGTTCTACCTCATCAGCCCCAAGTTCATCTCTTCCGATGGCGGCTTCAAGCGCGTGGTGTGGATGTCGTCCGTGCTGAAGCAGACGATGCAGGATGAATTCAAAGCCGTCTGCGAACGCGAAGGCGACCCCGACCTGCTCGACAAGATCGCCGACGAAAGGAATGTGACGACTGTTGATGACTTGCTTGCCTGGCTGGAGGCGCACAATCATCCCGCCATGGCAATGGAGCCGATGTTTTAGGTGAGGAGGTAGACAGGAAAACAGGTACACAAGTAAACAAGTCCTGTCTACGTGTGTATCTGTCTACTTGTATTCGTAAACCATGAAACTCGTCCGTGACCTCATGACTGTCGGCGTCCCAACCTGCAAGCACGACACACCAGCAAAAGACATCGCGCGTTTCCTGCTCGAACATCACGTGGAAGCGATGTGCGTGCTGGATGCGGAAGGCCACGGCATCGGTGTGGTTGGCGAGCAGGAACTGGTCTCGGCGTACGGACAAGAGAATCTCGACTCGCTCAAAGCCGAAGACGTGATGAGCGAAGGCGTGCCGGAATTAAATCCAGACCTCCCGCTTACCGTCGCCGCGCAGATGATGAAGGACAGGGGAATTCGTATTGCCTACATGATGCACAACTCCGCGGGGATCATCTACCCTGCGGCTTATATTTCTTACAGGCACATTCTGCGTCACATCGCGGCAAGGGATGAAAAAGATTTGAAGGATTTGGGCCTCGCCGCGGAACGCAAGTCGCCGCTGGAGCAGTTCATTGAGAGAAGAGATGAAGCAAGGAGGAGGGCGGGGTTGAAATAGGTGCGTAAACAAGTAGACACGTACACACGTACACAAGTACACACGTACACACGTACACAAGTACACACGTAAACATGTGACTTGTATACCTGTGTACTTGTGTACCTGTATACAAACAAGGAGACACCATGCCAATAGACATTCCAAAAGACAAATGGCCTGGAAACATCAGAGCCATCACCATCGGCGGGATGAGCGCAGATGGCGGCACGCGCGCGAAGAGCATCACCATCGGCGGCGGGACGACCATGCCCTATCTGCAATTCGAAGCGCCGACGCCGAACAAACCCGTCATCGCCATTGAAATCAAATCGCGCAAACCCGAAGACTGGTCGCCGTTACTGGCCGAGGTCTGGGGCGAGGCGATGAACGATCCCGCTCAATGGGCGAAAAAAGCCGAAGAAGCAGGAGCAGACCTCCTCGTCCTGGCATTGACCGTTGACGATTCGGTGGACGATGCGGTGAGGGCTGTCAAATCCGTTTTGGGCGCGACAGGTCTGCCGCTCATCGTCTGGGGACCGGGGCAGGCGGAGAAGGATAACGAATTGCTCGTGCCGGTTTCCGAGGCGGCGAAGGGCGAGAAACTTGTGATCGGCATCTGCGAGGATAAAAACTATCGCACCATCGTTGCCACCGCCATGGCGAACGGACATCTTGTGGAGGCGCGTGCGCCGATGGATGTGAACCTCTCGAAGCAGTTGAACATCCTCATCAGCGATATGGGAATGCCCAAAGACCGCATCCTCATGGACCCGACGACGGGCGCACTCGGTTATGGCATCGAATACGGCTACTCTGTGATGGAACGCCTGCGCCTCGCCGCATTGCAGGGCGATGCCATGACTCAATTTCCGATGATCGTCACGCCCGGCTTCGAAGCATGGAAGACGAAAGAATCCAAAGTCGGCACAGGTGTGCCAGAAGCATGGGGCGATTGGAAAGCGCGCGCGATCAACTGGGAAACCATCACGGCAACCGCGCTGGTCGAATCGGGCGCGGATATTGTTGTGCTGAGACATCCTGAATCGGTGAAGAGAGTAAAGGATGCGATTGAGGAATTGATGGCTGTCTAAAACGCAAAGCGCAAAACGAAAAACGCGCATTGCGTTTTGCGCTTTGCGGATTGGAGATCACATGGCTCTCTCAGGAATCCAAATTTACAAAATGCTCCCGCAGACCAACTGCAAGGAATGCGGTTTTCCCACCTGCCTCGCGTTTGCGATGAAACTTGCGGCCAAGCAGGTTGAACTCGGCTCGTGTCCCTACGTCAGCGAAGAATCGAAAAAGCAACTCGCCGAATCCGCCGCGCCGCCCATTCGACTCATCACGCTCAAAGCCGATGGCACCGAAGTCAAGGTCGGCAACGAAGTGGTGATGTTCCGCCACGAAAAGACTTTCTACAACAAGCCCGGTCTCTTTCTGCGCGTCAAAGCCAGCGACCCCGATCTTGCAAAAAAGGTTGCAGTTGCCGACGCATACAAAGTCAACTACGTGGGCATGGATTTCTCTCTCAACGGCTTTGCCATCGAGGCGGATGGAGATTTACCAGCGGCGGTCAAAGCAGTTCGAGGCGTGACCAAGCGTCCGTTAATTTTGATCGGAAACGACCCCGCGCTTCTGGACTCAAGCCTTGGCCTGCTCGCTGGTGAAGCGACATTGATCTACGCTGGAGATTTATCCAATTACGAATCCCTGTCGGATGTCGCCAAAAAGCACAAGGCATCCCTCGTCGTCAAAGCGGATTCACTCGATGCCCTCGCCGACCTGACCCAGAAAGTGCAAGCCAAAGGCGTGGACGATATAGTGCTCGACCTCGGCGGGAAGAATCTCGGCGAATGGTTGACCCGCTCCACACAGGTGCGAAGGCTCGCGTTGAAAGCCAATTTCCGTGCATTGGGCTACCCGACGATTTTCTTCGCCGCGCAAAACGGACTCGATAAAGAAGCCGTCTACGCCGCGCAGGCGATTGCGAAATACGCGGGCTTTGTGGTGCTGGATACCTTCGCGCCGGAGATGATCTACCCACTGCTTGTTCTGCGCGAGAACATCTACACCGATCCGCAAAAACCGATTCAAGTCCAGCCCGGTCTTTACGAGATCAACGCGCCCAAGCCCGACAGCCCCGTGCTGGTCACGACGAATTTCAGCATCACATACTTTGCGGTTGCGAACGAAGTCGAAGGTTCGGGTTTGCCCGCCTGGCTCGTCGTCACGGATGCGGAAGGCATGTCTGTGTTGACGGCGTGGGCGGCCGGAAAATTCGATGCGGAGCGAATCGCCAGGGCCGTCAAAGGATTCAACGTGGCTGATAAGGTCAGCAGGAAACGCATCGTTTTGCCGGGTCACGTGGCAGTGCTATCCGGCGAAGTGGAGGAAGAACTCGCGGGCTGGGAGGTCCGCGTTGGTCCGCGCGAGGCGGTTGACCTGCCTGCGTTTATGAAGCAGGCGTTGAATTAGTAGAAACGTACACACGCAGACAGGTACGCAGGTCTCGCGTTCGCGTGTTTCCTTGTGTACTTGTTTACCTGTCTACTCAAACCATGCAACACTCCGTCACCTTCACGCAACACGACAAGCCGACGCCCGTCGTTGTGCAAGTCCCCACCAACACCCTGCTGGCCGATGCCGCGCATCTTGCAAACATCGATATCGGCCAGCCATGCGGCGGACAGGGACGCTGCGGTCGTTGCGCTGTGCAGGTGACGGGTGGAACAGTCAGGCGAAGAAGCATCCTGCGCCTTTCCCCTGCCGATATCGAACAGGGATACGCACTCGCCTGTCAAACCGTTGTAGAAGGCGACGCTTCGATTTATATCCCGCCGCAGGAGAAGATCGAACGAAGACTCACCACCGACCGCGTTGTGGCGGAAATCACCGTCCCCGATGGATACGATTACCTGTCGGTTCAAACCGTTCGGCGCTTCCATCTGGAACTCATCCCGCCCAGCATGGACGATCAGACCGATGACTGGTCGCGTTTGCAGACTGCGTTACGCCTGCAATACAACTTTGCGCACGTGAACTGTTCGCTGGGCCTGCTTCAAAATCTGGGAAGGGCGCTCCGCGAAGGCGAGTGGAAGGTCACTGTCGTTGCGGATGTTTCCAATTTACTTCACGATGGCGAGGTTGATGGGCCCGTGAGGCTGATTGATGTGCAACCCGGTCTCGTGGACGAGTTTTCGCCTCTGTGGGGCGCGGCGATTGACATCGGCACGACCACCGTGACGTTATGGCTGGCAGACCTGGTGAATGGGCAGGTCAAAGCGCAGGTGGCGGAATACAACGGGCAGATCGCGCGCGGCGAGGATGTCATTTCGCGCATCATCTATTCGGGGAAGCATGACGGCGTGCAGGAGTTACGTCAGCGTGTGCTGGAGACGATCAATGCCTTGCTGGATACGGCATGCAAGCGTGTGAAGGCGAAACCCGTTGACGTGGTCAAGGCGGCGGTTTCGGGAAACAGCACGATGATGCATCTTCTGCTTGGAATCTCTGCCGAAAGCATCCGCATGTCGCCGTTCATCACTGCCGTGAATCATCCGCCGGTGATGACAGCGCATGAAGTGGGGTTGAACTCGCATCCCGAAGCCAGCGTGGATTGTTTGCCGGGCGTGGCAAGTTACGTGGGCGCGGATATTACGGCGGGTGTGCTTTCTTCGGGAGTTGATTCTGCGGAGGAGACGACTCTCTTTCTCGATGTCGGCACGAACGGCGAGACGGTGTTGGGCAACCGCGATTGGCTGGTCGCCTGTGCGTGTTCGGCGGGGCCCGCCTTTGAAGGCGCGGGCGTGGTCAATGGAATGAGGGCCACGCAGGGCGCAATCGAAGAGGTGTGGATCAACAGTGCGACTCTCGAACCGACGTACCGTGTCATTGGCGGTGGCAAACCAAAAGGGATTTGCGGAAGCGGTTTGATCTCCCTGCTTTCGGAGGCGTTCCTGACGGGGATTCTGGATAAGGGTGGAAATGTTAATTTGATGGCGAGCAGTTCGAGGGTCCGCGAGGGAGCGCATGGCGGGGAGTATGTCGTTGCCTGGGGCGCGGAATCCGAATCGGGTGAAGATATCGTTCTATCGCGGGTGGACGTCGATAATTTACTGCGCGCAAAGGCCGCCATCTATGCAGGGTTTACGGTGCTGGCCGATACGGTGGGCATCCCGTTGGAAAGCGTTTCGAAGGGTTTGGTGGGCGGATCGTTTGGAAAATATATCACCGTGGAG
>JBBIUO010000205.1:0-1944 GCA_037440205.1 Chloroflexota bacterium | reverse complement strand
TGGTCTCGTTTTGAATTTCTTGGCAATACCTCAGTAAAGGGCGCGTATTATGCCCTGCTCGATTGGCGCAGGCGCGAGCGGATCACGGCAATCGCAAAGCGCATGACCTACATCGAACTTTCAGCAGATAATACTTTTTACGAAGCATTCACATCCGCATTGTTCCTTCCGCACACGGACTTGAACAAGTTCCCGTCTGTGGAAGCGGCATTGAAAAAGGACTGATATTTCCACGGCTTTGCCGAGGAAGGCAAGGAGAAGAAAACCATGTTGCCAGACCAGATCAGAACATTTCGAGAAATGGTAACCCTCAAAGACGGCGGGTATGTCCTGCTCCGCCCCATGGTGAAAGATGACCGCGCACACCTGGATGAATTATTCCTCCCGGTGGGGGAGGACGATATGCGGTTCTTCAGGCATAACATCAAGGATCCGGATTTACTGCAAAGCTGGTGTGACAACCTGAACTACAACGTGACCCTGCCCCTGCTGGCGCTGGTCAAGGATCATGCGGTGGGAAGCGCTTCGCTTCATTTCTTCGGCGGGCCAAAGCGGCACATCGGGGAGGTGCGGCTCTTTCTTTCAAAGGAGTATCGAAAGCGCGGGCTTGGCATGAAGATGATCCGCGTGCTGGTGGAGTTTGCCCGCAGGCAGGGACTTTCGATCCTGATCGCGGAGATCATTGCTGATAAGACGAAGTTCGTGCGCGCCTTCGAGCAGATCGGGTTTGTCTCGCAATGCACGCTCGAAGATTATTTTATGTTCCCAGACGGCGATTGCGCGGATGTGGTTTTCATGACCATGCTGCTCAAGCCTCATGCGGATGAGTTCTGATGAAGTAGATAGGTAAACAGGTAGACAGGTAAACAAGTAGGCAAGTAGACAGGTAAACAAGTAGGCAAGTAGGCAAGTAGACAGGTAAACAAGTAAACAAGTAAACAGGGAAACATGTGTACGTGTCTACCTGTTTACCCAAAAAAGGAGACGCAAATGTATATCATTGGAGAGTGCATCCATATCATCTCTGAAAAAGTGAAAGAGGCATTGGCCGCAAAGGACCGTGAATTCTTCATGGACCTGGCGGTGAAGCAGGTGGAGGCGGGCGCAAAAGCCATTGACATCAACCTCGGCCCGCGCAAGAAGGATTGGGCGGAGGTTTTCCCGTGGATCGTGGAAACGGTCGAGACAGTCGTGGATGTGCCGCTCTCGATTGACACGACAAATGTTGACGGGATGGAAGCGGCTCTGCAAAAAATCACGAAGGCACAACCGATTCTCAACTCAACATCCGCCGAGCCTGAGCGTTTGGAGAAAGTGCCGTTGCTTGCCAAGAAATACAACGCAAAGGTCATCGCCTTGACGATGAAGACCGAAGGCATCCCCGTCGAAGCGGATGCGCGCGTCAACATCGCGGTTGAATCGTTAATTCCGCGCATGATGGAGGTTGACCTCCCGATGGAAAACCTCATCATTGACCCGCTCGTGCTGACCGTTTCGGGATGCCAGCAATATTGCCCTCACCTCATCGAAACCGTCCGCACCCTGCAATATGCCTGGGACCCCGCGCCCAACATCTCGGTGGGATTGTCCAACGTCTCGAATGCAGTGCCGAACGAGAACCGCCCGCTTGTCAACCGCGTGTATCTCGCCATGTTGATGGGCGTTGGCTTGCAAATGATGATCGCCAATCCCTTCGATGAGAAACAGAATCAGGTCATCAAGTGGATCGAAACGAAGGATTCGTCCTCGCCGCTTGCAAAGGTCTACAACTGCATCGCACAACGGACGGCGAACGGTGAAGAGCCGCAATCGGATGATTTCGATATGTCCGACCCCGATCAGGCCGCCATCTGGAAGACAACGCAGATCCTGTTAAACAAAGTGATCTACGCGGATTCGTATCTGTTGAATTAGGGGTACGTACACAAGTAAACAAGTACACAA
>JBBIUO010000204.1:0-7602 GCA_037440205.1 Chloroflexota bacterium | reverse complement strand
TTGTGGAAAACGGCAAGGATTACATCGGCGAGTACATGGAAGTGAACATCACCAAGGTCCTGCAAACCGCCGCCGGGCGCATGATCTTTGGCCGCGTGGAGGAAGAGAACGGCGGGAAGAAGAATAGGAAGTGACAAGTGACGAGTGATCAGTCATCAGTGAACAGGGCGCCGCGCGGCGTCCTGTTTTTATCTACAAATCCATGTTGAAATATCCCTTTCATCTGCGTTAAAATAGGTCCACTGAAATCAAATACAAAACCCGACCTTTGTGACACTTTGTGTCCCTGGTGGTTAAAAAGGCAACCATGCTAAAAATCTACAACACCCTCACCCGCAAAACCGAAGAATTCCAAACCCTCGAACCGAACCTCGTCAAAATGTACGTGTGCGGTGTGACGGTTTACAACGACGCGCACGTCGGTCATGCCATGTCCGCGCTGGTGTTCGACATCATCCGCCGCTACCTCGAATATCGCGGCTACACCGTCAAGCACGTGATGAACTACACCGACGTGGACGACAAGATCATCAACCGCGCCAACCAGCTCGGCGAAGACCCGCTCAAACTATCCCAGCGTTACATCGAAGATTACACAAACGATCTCAAAAACCTGAACATCCTGCCCGCCACATCCTATCCACAGGTGAGCAAGACCATGCCGCTCATCATCGAGTTTATTCAAGGCCTCATTCAAAAAGAACACGCCTACCCCGCTTCGAACGGCGACGTATACTTCCGCGTCACCAGCGACGAGGACTACGGCAAACTTTCCGGCCGCAAACTCGACGAGATGCAAGCCGGCGCGCGCATCGAAGTGGGCGAGGCAAAAGATAACCCGATGGATTTCGCGCTCTGGAAAGCCGCAAAGCCCGGCGAAATTTCATGGGATAGCCCCTGGGGCAAAGGCCGCCCCGGCTGGCACATCGAATGCTCGGCCATGAACCTCGCCGAACTCGGCGAACAAATTGACATTCACGGCGGCGGCAACGACCTCATCTTCCCGCACCACGAAAACGAGATCGCCCAGACCGAAAGTTACACCGGCAAACCCTTTGCGCGTTACTGGGTCCACAATGGCATGTTGCAACTCGGCGGCGAAAAAATGTCCAAGTCGCTCGGCAACATCGTCAGCATCAAGGAATTTTTATCGAAGCGCTCCGCCGATGTGATGCGGATGCTGGTCTTGAACGGGACCTATCGCGCGCCCTTGATGTTCAACGACGAGACTCTCGACGCCGCGGAAAAAAATGTGGAGCGCCTCAAATCCGCCCTGCGGCCTGCTCCTGCTTCCTCCAAGGGACTCAGCGCCGAATCGGATTTATATCTCGCATCCGCGGCGAACTCTGCAAAAACAAACTTCACCGAAGCCATGGACAACGACTTCAACACCGCGGGCGCGGTCGCCGCATTATTCGAACTGAGCAAAGCCGTCAACACCGCCCGCGATAACGACGCAACCGGCGAACAACTCAAACCATCACAGGATGTCTTCCGCGAATTGGCCGGTGTCCTCGGCCTCAAACTCGAAGAAAAGCGAGGCTCAAGCGAAGACGAAGCACGTATCAATGCGCTGATCGAAGAACGCAACCAGGCGCGCAAGCAAAAACAGTGGGCGCTCTCTGACCAGATCCGCGACCAACTGAAAGAGATGGGCGTGACCATCGAAGATGGCAAAGACGGCACGACGTGGCGGTATTCGTGATTGGTAATTGGAGATTTGGTGAATGAAAACTTCCGAGGCCTTGAGCGGCTTTCGGAAGTTTTTGTTCATGCTTCCCCGTTTTCCAAAAATGCGATAAAGGCTAAAAGTTCCGCATTGAGTTGAGCGAACATTTTCGACGTTTCTTTGACAAGTTTCCCCAACCTGACGGGGTCGAGGTGATGGGTATACACATTGCGGACAAGGTGGCGGAATCTGCGCAGTTCGTCGAGTATGTTTTCAGTGTTTGCAGAGATTACAGCAGGGCGAATTCCTGGGACTTCATTTTTTCATTTGTTGCAACAGGCGCAAATGCCAGTTATCGCTGCGCGGCAGGTCGCCCTCCACCATTTCGGCGATGCGGGTAAAGATGCGTTCGAAGCCATTGTAGACGCTGTGCAAATTCAATGCCACACTGTCAAGATAGTAATCGTCGCTGGAGCGGCGGGCGCGTTCCCAACCTCCGTTAACACGTTCAAGGCTTCGCTCGATATCATCCAATTCCTGATGGATGCGCTTGATCAGGTCTGCGGTTTCTTCGTCTTTCATATTGGTTTTCCGTCCCTTTCGATATTTTTGCGCATGGCAGGCGGGCAGGTCTCCAGTTCCACGAGGTCTATTTTGAATTCGGGGGTCAGATAATAGACGGTTTCAGCCGCCGCATAGTATCGTGATGGCATCCCCTCCACCGCAAGATCAATATCCGAAAAGAGCGTGAAACTGCCGCGCCGCGCAAGCGATCCAAAGAGCAGGACTTTCTTCGCGCCAAATTCCTCGCGGAGCAGGTCGGCGGCTTTGCGCGCGATAACCATGGCGCGGCGACGCCGTTTTGCCCGTGCAGGGTGCTCCATCTCTCTGCGTTTGCGCATGGCTTCCAGCGGGCGGTATTTCTTAAGCGCTTCGGGCGATAATTCCAACGCGGTAAGTGACATGCACAAATTATACAACTGATTTTTAAAGTAAAATCAACCCGCCATGAAAGAATTCATCTACTCCCGCAACGCCGTCTACGAAGCCCTGCGAGCAAGGCGCAGGCAGATATTTTCCATCGAAATTGCCGAAGGGGCGCAGGAGAAGGGCAAACTGGCTGAGATCATTAAACTGGCTGGACAGCAAAAGATAAAAATCAACCGCGTGCCGCGCGGAAAATTGGATAAGGTCAACCAGAATCATCAGGGTGTGGCCGTCGAAGTGAGCGGATATCCGTACTCGGACGTGGTCGAGATTTTGGATAAAGCCACAGACGAACCGCCTTTCATCCTCCTCCTTGATTCCCTGCAAGACCCGCAGAACTTCGGCACGCTCATTCGCACGGCGGAGGCCGTCGGTGTGCATGGCATCGTCATCCCGCTGGCGCGCTCGGTGGAGGTGACTCCGTCTGTGGTCAATGCTTCCTCTGGCGCGAGCGAGCATCTGCTCATCGCCCAGGCGAATCTCTCGCAGACGATTGACGCTCTCAAAGCGAATGATATCTGGGTCGTCGGACTGGACCAAGCCGGGGCGGACGCTTCGCGCGAAGCGGGGTCACGTCATCTGAAAGGCGCGCTCGGACTCGTCGTCGGTTCCGAAGGCGAAGGTCTGCATGATCTCGTCCGAAAGAAATGCGACATCGTTTTGAAATTGCCGATGCGTGGGAAAATCGAATCATTGAATGCCGCTGTCGCGGGGTCTGTCGCGCTATACCTCGCTTACCTTGCAAGAACTCGTGTTACGTAGCGCGTGTTCCGTAACACGCAACACGTAACACGCATCACGGAGAATACATGCCTCAAGCGACCTATCATTTTCCAAAAGGATTTTTGTGGGGGACGGCCACCGCCGCGCATCAGGTGGAAGGGAACAACACGAACAACAATTGGTGGAAGTGGGAACAGGACGGTCATACCGACGGGATGTCTGGTCTGGCCGCCGATTGGTGGGGTGGCCGCTGGCGGGAGGACTTCGACCGCGCCGCCGAAGCGGGACAGAACGCGCATCGTTTGTCGGTGGAGTGGAGCCGCATCCAGCCGACGCCCGATAGTTGGGATGAAGATGCGCTCGAAAAATATCGCGCCATGCTTCGCGGACTCAAAGAACGCGGCATCACGCCGATGGTCACTCTGCATCATTTTACAGATCCGCTTTGGCTGGCGGACATGGGCGGCTGGGAGACAGAAGCGGTGGTACCTGTCTTCGAGAAGTTTGTGCGCAAAACAGTGGATGCGCTGAAAGAATATTGCACGCTCTGGTGCACGCTCAACGAACCGACGGGGTATGCATTGAATGGGTATGTGGCAGGCAGTATTGACTCGTTTCCGCCAGGCAAGAACAATTTAGGGCTTGCCGTGCGGGTGCAAGCCAACCTCATTCGCGGACATGCCGCCGCGTATCGCGCCATCCATCAAATTCAACCGGAGGCGCGGGTTGGGTTCGCGCATCATTATCGCTCCGTCAAGCCGCATCATGCCTGGTCGCCGCTGGATCGGTGGGCGGCGAATAATTTTTTCAGCGGAATCAATCTCGGCTTTCCCTCGGCGCTGGCGGAGGGTGTGATGCGTTCGCCGCTTGGTTCCGTGCGGATTCCAGAGGCCAAAGGCACACAGGATTATTTTGGCTTCAATTATTACACGCGGGAATATGTCACCTTTGATTTGCGAAAACCCGGCACTCTATTTGGGCGCAATTTCTACCGAAAGGATGCCGAACTAAGCGATAACGGTTTCCTCGCCAACGAACCCGATGGCATGTTCGAAGGCTTGAAGTGGATCGTGCGCATGTTTCCCAATTTGCCCATCCTCGTCACTGAGAACGGTGTGAATTCCGCCGATGATGCCATGCGTCCGCGCTACACGGTACAACACATCCACCAGATGTGGCGGGCGGTCAATTTCAACTGGCCGATCAAGGGATATTTCCACTGGTCGCTGGTGGATAACTTTGAATGGAGCTTCGCCTGGAAATATCGCTTCGGCTTGTGGGGGCTGGATTTGGAAACGCAAAAGCGCATCAAACGTCCCAGCGCAGATTTGTATGCCGAGATCTGCAAAGAAAACGGCATCTCAAGCGAAATGGTGCAGAAGTATTGCCCCGAAGTGTTCGAGAAGATTTTTCCGGGGTGACCCGCGCCTTTGCCATGCAACTTCCAGAATCATTTCTTTCCACCATTCGCGTCGTGTTCAAAGAAGAGGGCGAAAAATTTCTATCCGACCTTCCTTCTTTAATTGACGAAGTTTCCCAAAGTTGGAATCTGACGGATATTCAGCCCGTTTCGAATCTGTCTTTTAATTTTGTGGCTTATGCAAAACGGGTCTCGGTACGCCCGACAAGCGCGGGCTGCTCGACCGCCGGGCCGGAAGATGTCATTCTCAAAATGGGAATCCCGAACCGCGAATTGACCGGCGAAATGCAGGCCTTGCGTCTTTTCAACGGCGAAGGCGCCTGTCAATTGCTGGAGCATGATGAAGGGCGTGGATTTTTACTGCTGGAACGACTCAAGCCGGGGAAAATGCTTGCTGAATTGGAAGACGACGATGAATGCACCCGAATCGCGGCGGACGTGATGCAAAAAATATGGCGTGATATCCCAGCCGAGTATCTTGCTCAAGACGGCCAAGGCGCCGCCGGGGACGGCGGCTTGAGCAGTAAGAGCAGTAAGTTTATAAAATTATCCGATTGGTTCAATGGGTTGAAGAGAATCCGTCCGCATTTCAATGGCGGGACAGGGCCGTTTCCGAGAAAAATTCTGGAACGGGTCGAGGCGAGTTTGCCGGAGTTGTTCGCGGATACGGATGTGAAATTAATGCACGGCGATTTCCATCACTACAACATCCTTTCCTCCGAGCGCGGCTGGCTGGTGATTGACCCGAAGGGAGTGATCGGCCCTGCCGGGTATGAAGTAGGACCGCTCATGATCAATCCATGGTACAGCCTCTCGGACAGAAGCAGGCCCGCCCTGAGTCTGATCGAGGGGTTCAAGGTCAAGGCAGAGAGACGGGTGGGCATCCTATCGGAGAAATTAAAATGGAGTCGGGAAAAGATCATCAAGTGGTCGCTGGCTTATGCCGTCCTCTCCGCATGGTGGAATATCGAAGATGACATCGAAGACGAACATTCGTTGAGATGCGCGGAGATATTCTCGGAACTTAAATGAACAACCTCCCAAATGGGAGGTTGTATTTTCAGTCTTCTGCGGCGCGTGCCACTTCTTCTGGCTCGAACACCACTTCCTCTTTCCCAACCAGTTTATCCTCCACCTTTGCGATGATGAGCCGCAGGTGGCCGGAATGTGCCACGTAATCAATGTCGTCGGCAGGGACGGCGAGCACGGGGCAGAGCGTGAAATTTTCGATCCATGATTCGTACAGGTCGTTGAGGTTTTGCAAATATTCGGGCGCGATGGTGCGTTCGTAGATGCGTCCGCGCGAGTTGATGCGGTGCAAAAGCGTTGGCACGGAAGCGCGCAGGTAAATGACGAGATCGGGCGGCGGCAGGAATTGCACGGCGGTTTCGTACAACTCGCGATAGGTTTGAAAATCGCGCTCCTGGATGTTTCCCTGGTCGTACAGGTTCTGCGCGAAGATTTCCGCGTCTTCGTACACGCTTCGATCTTGAATTACGGAATTTGGATGTTGCGCCAAATTCAGGTGGGCGCGCAGGCGATGGGTGAGGAAAAATATCTGCGAATGAAACGCCCATGCCGACATGTTCTGGTAGAAATCCGCAAGGTAGGGATTCTCCGTGACGGGCTCGTAGAACGGATCCCAGCCCATTTCGTCGCACAACATTTTTACGAGCGTGGATTTTCCCACGCCGATGTTACCGGCAACTGCTATGAATTTTTTCATGTGTCGCTCTCTGGGGCTTTGTGTTGGGGGATTGTTTGCACGAAGGAGATGATACCAAAAAGAAAAAGAGTTCACGGAATTTTTAAGAACTCCGTGAACTCCATTTTTCTTTTGCAGAAATGAAATATCTATTGCGGGATCTCTCCGGCCAGTTCCTTGTCAATCAACTGCTGAAAATAGGAAAGCGGCTGTGCGCCCACCACGGCTAGCCCGTTGACGAAAAAGGTCGGTGTGGATTGAACGCCGAGGCTGATCGCAAAATCCATGTCTGCCTGAATTTCCGCGTCGTGGCTTCCGTCGCTGAGGCAGGCAGTAAAGGTTTCAGTATCCAGCCCGAGGTCGGCAGCGTAGCGGATGTAGGTATCCTGGTCGAGTTGTTCACTGCTGAACAGTTTGTCGTGATAACCCCAAAACGCATCCTGATCCCTCGCGCACAGGGAGGCAACTGCGGCGGGCATCGCATTCGGGTGAATGGATGTCAGCGGCAGGTTGCGATACACAAAACGAATCTGGCCGGGGTAGGCATCCAGCAAAGGCTGATAGGTTTCGCTTTGGAAGCGGCGGCAATAGGGACATTGGAAATCGCTGAACTCGACGATGACGATCGGCGCATCATCCGGGCCGAGGCTTGGGTAGCCCTCCGTGGGAATGTCGTACCGTTTGTATTGCGGTTCCTGCGTGGCGGGCGCCTGGGCAATTGGAGCCGAGGGCTGTGCGGCAGTGGCGGCCGAACCACGGCCCCAGGCAACGTATCCCACCAGCACGCCGACGGCAAACGCCAGCACCACCAGCACCGAGTAAAAATGACTCTTCTTGAAGGTGATCGTTTCCTCTTCGGGCGGCTGTTGAATTACCTCTTCGTCTTCTTCTTCGTCAAGTTCGGCAATCGGAATGGATTTTTTTGTTTTGGTAGTCATGCGCGGAATTATAGCCTCTCCAGAATTTTTGTGGAGAGGACTTAGATTTGCCTAAGATTTCGGTGTGTCCAGAAAATGGAATTGCTAAATTAGAAATTTTGTTCTATAATCAGTAAATCACGAAAACCTCGCGTAGTTTGCGCTCTCTGGCGCAAATTAG
>JBBIUO010000203.1:0-7626 GCA_037440205.1 Chloroflexota bacterium | reverse complement strand
GACGACCGACGAAATTGATCAAGCCCATCAAAAGCCAGGTGAGCAGGAAACTGATGATGACCAGCGCCGAGCCTTCGTAGGCGCGGTTCTGGTTCACCTGCCAGATGTATGGGCCGAAGGCTTTCAATCCCACCAGGAAAGTGGAGATTGTGAACTCGCCCAGGACAATGGCCAGGGTCAGGAAAGAGGCTCCCAGCATGGCCGAACGCAGGTTCGGGAAGATCACGCGGAACATGATGGTGCGCCAGTTGGCTCCCAGGCTTTGCGCGGCTTCGGTCAGGGTGACCACGTCAATGGCGGCCATGCCTGCGTCAATTGTGCGGAACAGATAGGGCAACCCCACCACCACGTAGGCGGCTACGAGCAGGAAATTGGTTCCCATATAGGTGTAGGTCAGGGGGATGAATTGTCCACTGTATACGCCGATTAACCCGAACACCAAAACAATGGCTGGGATGGTGAAGGGAAGCAGGGAGATAAATTCAACCACCGGCCTCAGTTTCGGCGCCCTCAAACGTATCCAATACACTGTCGGTACCATCAACAACAGACCCAGGAGGATGGTCACAACGCCGACCTCCGTAGAGAATACCAGCGACCTCACGAAGCCGGGATTGTCAAACACGCGCTGGTAGGAAACAAAACTCAACTGGTTTTTGAGTGTTTTGAGCGAAAAGAGAAACGTCACGATCAACGGAAAGAAAAAATAAAAGACGCTCAATACCACCCAAAACCAGCTCCAGATCAGGTTCTTCTTCATCCTGGCCGCCTTATTTTTTCAACCAGCGCTCACTGCGCCGCCGCAACGGATAATAGGCAGACATGACCAGGGTCATCACCACTACCATGCCAAGGGCCAGGGCGTATCCCAGATTGACGTTATGCAACACGTCACCGCGGATCTGGGAACCGATCAAAATGGTCACGAGGTTGATCAACCCGCCGGTCAGGGAAAGCGCTGTGGCGTATGCCCCAAAGGCATTGCCAAACATCAGGATCATCGAACCAAGCAGGGAGGGCATCAGCACAGGCACACCGACATACCACCAATACTGGTCGGGAGAAGCGCCGAGGATCTCCGCGGCCTCGCGCCATTCCCTCCTCAACCCTTCCAATGCAGGCGTGATGACAAGCACCATCAAAGGGAGTTGAAAATAAAGGTATGTGATGGTCAATCCCCAAAAACTGTACAGGCTGAAGCCCTGCTCGTAGAGGTCGATCTTTAATATTTCCTTGAGGAAGACTGTCAACAGCCCCACCCTGCCCAGCGTAAAGATAAAGGCCTGCGCCAGCGGCACACCGGCAAAGTTCGAAGCCACCCCGCTGAATGTCATCAGCCCCGAACGCAGCCAGTCCGGCATCCCGCCCATCACGAGCGCATAGGCCAGGAAGAAGCCCACCACCCCGCCGATCAGCGCTGTCGCAAGGCTGATCTTAATGGTCACCCAGTAGGCGCTCATGATGGAGGGCGTGAACAGGCCTAGAATATTTGCCAGGGTAAAACTGCCATTCTTATCCTGAAAACTACCAACAAAAAGTTTGAGCGATGGCAGGCCAAGGAACAGGATGGCAAACAGGACAAAAGGCAGGATTCCCACCCAATCCCAGGACAATTTCTTTCGGGAGAGTGGCTTCGGGTGGTTCTCACCCGAAGCCACTAAACCTTACTTGACATCGGCGCCTACAACTGCATCCCAGTTTTCGGTGACGATCTTCTTGGCCGCGGCAAGCTGGTCAACAGTGGGGAAGACGGCCTTGGCATACGCGTCGGCGGGCGGAAGTTTGGCGGCCATGTCGGTCGGGATGATGTTGCGCGCTACGAGGTCGTTATAGCGGATCGGGTGGCAATAGCCTTTCAGCCACAACAGTTGGCCTTCATCTGAGTACAGGAAGTCCATCCATGCCTTGGCGGCCTCGGGGTGAGGCGCGTAGGCGCTGATGCCCTGCAGATACACACCTGCGATCGGGGTGCCATCGGAGGGGATGACGAATTCGATATTCGGGTTGCCGGCCATTGTGTCGCGGTCGGTCAGGGCCAGGTAGTCCCAACGGATCACGATCGGGGTCTCGCCGCTGGCGATGTTTGCGGCCTTGGCGATCACCGGCACGAAGTTGCCAGCCTCGTTGAGTTTCTTGAAGAACTCCAGACCGGCGGTCGGGTCTTCGAAGGAACCGCCGTTGGCAAGCGCCGCGGCATTCACACCCTGAATGCCCTGGTTCGAGGTGCGCGGATCGCCCGCCAACGCAATCTTGCCTTTGTATTCGGGCTTCAGCAGGTCGGCCCAGGTTTGGGGAACATTGTCGACAAAATCGGTGGCTACTTCAAAACCCAGCACGCCATAGTAATCGCCGTACCAATAGCCATCGGGATGTTTGACACTATCGGGGATGGTGGCCCAGTCTTTCGGTTTGTAGGGTTGGGTAATGCCCTCATCCACCAGTTGGGGACCGAAACCGAAGCCCACGTCAATCACATCCGGAGCCTGCGGGCCTTTGTTATCCTTATTGGCTTTCACGGCCTCGACCTCGTCGCCGGAACCGGCATCCGGGTTCAATTCATTCACGGTAATGCCGTATTTGGCCGAGTAGGTGGAGATGACTTCGCCGTAATTGCACCAATCGTGCGGCAGGGCGATGGTTGTGAGCGTGCCTTCCGTTTTGGGAGCGCCACCGCAAGCAGACAACAACGTTGCCGCAATGACGAACAGGACGAGCAAATGATAAGCAAACTTCCTGGTATGCATTTCTCTCTATCTCCTTATTTATGGTTTTTTAGTTGAACTGGACGAACGAAAGAAACATGGAATCACTCTCTTTGCAGGCACCTCCAATCCGTTAACACAACGTTAATATTGTAGCATTATCAATATTCAAAGTCAAACCGCGCTTTGAATAAATGACCAAAAGAAGATCGTACGCGCACCCGGACCAGTGCATGTCATTGATAACTCGAAAACCAGCGCCGGAATAATAACAAGGATCAATTCAGGGGACATTAACACCTTGTTAAGTCTTCTTTACGACAATATCCGCAATGATGTTGGCCGCCTCGTCGCCCCGGTCCGCCGCATTGGATAAATGACGGTACACTTCGCGCATTTTCAGCATCTCAACCACATGATGGATATCTTCGGGCCCGCTGAACAGATCCGCCACCGCTTCACGGTAGACAGCCTCCACACGGTTCTCGAGCGCCTTGGCGCGCTGGGCATGGTCGACAGCAACGTTGGGATGCTTGGGCAATCGCTGTACGGCGTGCCAGATCTCATAGGCGGCGTCTCTGAGCAGGGACGCGATCCTCTGCATGTACTGCGTCGGTTTGACGTTCAGGATGACCATCTCGACCACGGTGGTATCGGCGTAATCCACCACATCGTCAATCGAGCGGGAAAGGGCAAAGATATCCTCACGGTCGAACGGCGTCACGAAGGTGCGGTTCAATTCGTCAATCAGGATGCGGCGCACTTCATCCGCCTCCTTTTCTTTAAAGGATAATTCCTCTGCAACCTCCGAATCGCCCGTTTCAAGGTATTTGACCAGGAGTTTCAGGCCTTCGAAGGAAATGGACGCCTGCTCCTCGATCAATTTTTGAAATTTATCTTCCCTGCGTTTAAAAATACGTAACATGCACGTTCTCTCTTTTCATTTTCAAGTTATCGTAGTTGCGACTTCAGTCGCTTCTTATTCAACAACGGGCGGCATCAGAGAAGTCGTGGCTACGCCTTCGTGATCCGCCAATCATGAAATGGGACCCAGCACGCCAGCCACCATTCCGGGGAACTCGGCGTGGAGTTTTTCATCCAGTTCGGGGGAAATCAACGGCGCAGTGTTGCCCGCCATGATCTCCTTCACACGCTTCATGGCGCGCGCATGAATATCGGCGGAGCCTTTCTTTTCCCAGATCGTGCGGGCGTCGCGGTCGGCCATTTTGGTCATCACCGCCTCGGTCTTCATACGGCTGATGGTATGTTTGGCCGTGATGAAGGAACCACCGGGCCCGATCTCCTTGATGAGCGCAAGCCCCAGTTCATCATCACTAAAACTGATGCCGCGCTTCATGCGCTTCATCATCAAGGCCATTTCATCGTCAATCACGGCTTTCGCAAAATCGAAAGTTTTCAATGCGTCAATCAGCCCGCCGATGTTGAACATATCCATGCCGGAGAGCAGACCCGCAATGCCAGACATGCCCGTTTCATACCCGGACTGCGCGTCATTCAACTTGGAGTTGGTCAGGCCGATGTACCCACCGCAAGGCACGTTATAAAAACGCGCCATCTGCGCAAACGCCATGTGCAACATGCCGCATTCGATTCCGCCGGATGTGTACGCGCCGGAGCGCATGTCTGCCACGGTGCCGAGGGTGGCATAGATCGTGGGCGTGCCTTCCTTTGTCATTTGCATCAGCATCAAGGCAGACAGAAATTCCGCATTGCCCTGCGCCAGTGTCCCTGCCATGGACATGGGAGACGTTAGCCCCGCATTCGGCACAATGGTCGGGTAAACAGGCAGGCCCTCGCTTGCAAAGAACATCACATTTTCCGTGGAAAGATGATCCATCGTCAGCGGCGAAACGACAGGGCAATAATGATGCGTCAGAAACGGGTGTTCCCTGTACGCCGCCTCCCCGCCCGCCACAAGATACGCCATCTTCATCACGCTGTGCGTATCCTTCATGTTGGTCGTGGTGACCCTGATCGGTTTAAGACAATACTTGATGGACGGATACAGGCGCGAGATTGTGAATTGATCCGCCGGGGCGTCGTCGGCCAATGTGGAAATGGAGAAGATGTCGTAGCCCGGCAGTTCGTTGATCAAATGAGCGATGCGGGCGATATCAGACGACTCCGCGCGTCTTTCCTGACCTGTGGCTGGATCGATGATATCGGGCGCTGAACTCGCCGTGACAATGACCGGGCTATCCCGTGGAATCGTCCTGTCGAATTTCGGGTCGCGCGCGTGAAAGGTAAACGACGACGGAACCGCCTTCCGATATTTCTCCACCACAGCCCGCGGAAATTTCACCCGTTCATCCTCAACGGCGCATCCGTGACGTTTGAAGAGTTCGCGCGCGGGTTCAAAGCGAACCTTCAACCCCACCTCTTCGAGAATTTCCAAAGAGGCGTCGTGAATGCGTTCAACCTGTTCCTGCGTAAGCAAAGCGGCAAATGACATGTTCACATCCTTTAGCAATAAATCAGTTCTCATCACTGCAAAGAGACTGCTTCGTTCCTCGCAGTGACATTATCCAACCAGCGATTTCTTGATCTTCTTCCTCTCCGTCTTTTTTTTCGGCAATAATTTTCGCGCCAGTTTCTGGCTTTCTTTCACCAGTGGGTTCCTCTGCGCCTGCGAAAGGATGGCGTCCAGTTCAAGGAATTGATTATCGCGGAAGACCATGCGCTCCACACGCAACGTCGCGGCGAGGGTTTTGACCTCTTTCACCGGAAACATCTTCAACCCGGAGCGGGTCACTTTGAGCGAAGCCGCCGCAATTGCAAAACGGACGCATTCCTCCAAACTCCAGCCTCTCAAGTATCCGAAGATAAATCCCGAGGAAAACGTCGCGCCCGCGCCGGAACCATCCACAGCCCTGACCTTCGGCGCATACACACGGACGATCTCATCGCCCTGAACCGCCATGCACCCTTCGCTCGCCATCGTGACAATCGCTGTTTTGATGCCGGCCTTGAGCAGTTTTTTGGCAACCGCAAGCATGGCGCGTTTCCTGCCGATCTGGGCCGCATCCGTCACGGCCTGACAGATGGTGGCGCGGCTGGCGAATTTCTCCATGATCTCCGGGTCGTTGTGACCATGCTCAAGGTTCAGAAAGACCGGCACTCCGCAGCGCCGCGCCTCGTTCATCGCGCGGATGATGTGATCGCCGTCGTACCAATCCACGTACATGAGTTTCGCGTCCTTCAACATGGATAGGTCGGCGCTATCGAGCGTCTCCAGAATTTCGGGTGATCTCTGCCAGAAATACGTCCGCGCGCCCGTTCGATCCGAGACGTTCACTTCAAGCGGCGTTTTGTATTTTTTCGTAAAGCGCACCCTGCCTTGCACGCCCAATTCCTCCAGGGTGTCTTCGATGTGGTGGCCGAGCAGGTCGTCGCCGACAGCCGTGCCGATCATTCCGGTGGACACATTCCACTGACTCAGGTTGCAGGCGATGATCGCCGCATCGTCATAGACATATTCGCTGACCTGATGCACGACCGCGCCGGTATTATGTTTTGGAAGTTTATCCAGCGCCATGATGTAGACCGGCGTCAACATGCCGAAGCCGACGTAGGAAGGAAGGGATTGTTTCTTGGTTGCCATGAGAATTGTTTACCACAAAGTGCCACAAAGGTACACAAAGGATTTTCCTTTGCGACTCTTCGTGTTCCTTCGTGGTTGGGAATTACGCTCGCAGTTTCTCGCTTTTCGGGTCATACAGCACCGGGGCGGTCACTTCCGCTTCGCGCCGACCCTCTATCAGGTCAACAAGGAAGCGATTGCCTTGTTTCGCCAGTTCAGTTGGCAGATAGGCATAAAAGATGTTCTTCTTCACAGTAAAGCCGTAGCCGCCGCTTCTTACGCGGGTCAGCACTTTACCTTCGTGATACACCGCTTCACCGCCATAGATTTGGACGAATTCATCCGTATCGGTCAGCGCCAGCGTGCAGAGTTTGCGCTTTATACCCTCTGTCTTCTGTTTGAGCAATGCCTCGCGCCCAATGAAATCGCCCTTATCGAGATTGACGCAAAAACCAAGACCTGCTTCGTACGGCGTTTCGGACGGCGTAATATCTGCGGTGAAATATTTGAATCCCTTTTCAAGCCTCAGCGGATCAAGCACTTTGTAGCCGCCGAGTTCCATGTCAAATTCCTTGCCCGCCTCGATGAGCATATCCCACACCATCGTGGCGTGACGATTGGGAATGTAAAGTTCCCAGCCCAACTCACCCGCATAACTCACGCGTTGAGCCAGCACCTTTGCGCCATTAATATCAATCGGCTTTGTCATCAGATAGGGATGCGCTTCATTGGAAACATCGTAACTTGTAACTTTCTGTAACACGTAACGGGCCTTTGGCCCCCACAAAGCCAGACAGGCATGTTCCCGCGTAATGTCGCGGATGGAAACTTCGCCATCCTTTTCATCCACGTGCATTTGAATCCGCGCCAGGTCGTTGGCAATGAAGCCCGAACCGGTGATGACCCAGAAATGATCTTCACCCAAACGAGTGACGGTGAGATCAGATTCAATACCGCCGCGTGCGTTGAGGAATTGGGTATACGTGGCGCTTCCAATCGGTTTGTTCATTTCGCTGTCGGTCAGTCTCTGCAACAGCGGCAGAGCGCCCTTGCCTTTGACTTCGATCTTTCCAAACGAAGTCAAATCGTACAACGTCACGCGCTCGCGGGTGGCAACGTGTTCCTTTCGCAGTCGCTCGAAGAACGGCGGCTTCGCCCAGCCCCATTGACGTTGATCCTCGCCCATGCGCCGCGACTCTTTGCCGGGGTTGAAATAATTCACGCGCTCCCAGCCGAATTTTTCGCCAAACACCGCGCCGTTTTCCAGCAAACGATAATGAACGGGACTGACTCGATGCGGTCTCGCTGTCTCATGCTCATCAT
>JBBIUO010000202.1:4403-7627 GCA_037440205.1 Chloroflexota bacterium | reverse complement strand
GCAGAATTTATACGACCGACCCAACAACTTGTTCGTGGCGGGCTTCATCGGTTCACCATCCATGAACTTCTTCCCCGCCAAGATAGCGATAAACGGCGGCGATGTGCTTGTAGATACGGAAGATTTCAAGGTGAAGATCCCAGACAACCTTGCCGCGCCATACAAAAACCTGGACGGAAAGCGCGTCGTCTTCGGAATTCGCCCCGAGAATATCCACGATCCCGAATTCGCGCCTCCCAACATCCACGGCGAGAAGGTTTCCTCCAAGGTGGATGTGACCGAGTTGATGGGCAACGAAACCCTGCTCTACCTTGTGAGCGGAAAAAATACATTTGTTGGGCGTGTGGATCCCCGCTCGAAACTGCGCATCGGAAACCAGGCGCAATTCATCTTTGACATGGATAAATTCCACGTTTTCGATGCAGAGACTGAAAAAGCAATTCGTTAGTTGTTGAACCATTAAGACCATGCAGGCTGGCACATCTTTGACGGGTGTCGGCCTGCAATTTATTTAAGTGGGAAAATTTTAAGGCGGAAATTTGTTAAAATGCTTGATTTAATAAAAATTTGTGCTATGATTATTGAGAAGGAACCTGATACAACGCCGCCAAATCAGGCAAGAATCCCATGTTTTATTGGATGCCCTCGAACCAGAATATTAAGAATTTTAACAAACATTCTGCTGTGGATCTGATTCGATTTGCCCCGAATGGCATCTCGAGGACGGACCTCGCAGAACAAATGGGTTTAACCCGCGCCGCGGTGACTTTGATCGTGAATGACCTGCTCGAAAACAAGGTTATCCTGGAAGCGGAGAGCCGCTCCATCCCAAGCGGACGCCCCCCCGTGGTGCTGGAGATCAACCCGAAACGCGGTCTGGTGGCGGCGGTGGATATGGGCGCCACCCATTTGAACATTGCCATCGCCGATTTTTCCTCGAAGATCATTGGTGAGAAATCCCTGCCGTTGGATATCAAACGGGGACCTGTGACCTGTATGGCAGAGGTGAATCGCAGTCTGCACGAATTATTGGATGAACATAATATCAAACCGGTTCAATTGATGGCGATCGGCGTTGGCGTTCCCGGCCCGGTAATTACGGATGCCGGCGTAGTGGTTTCGCCTCCCATCATGCCCGGTTGGGACGGCTACCCGATACGCAGTTCCCTGGAAAAAGAATGGGGTTGTGCCATCTCCCTCAATAATGATGCCGAACTTGGCGCCCTGGGTGAATGGGCCTACGGCGCAGGGCGGGGGGAACGAAATCTTGCTTTTATCAAAGTCGGGAGCGGCATCGGCGCAGGGTTGATTATCAACCAGCAAATCTACGGCGGCACCACCGGTTCCGCCGGCGAAATCGGACATATCACCATTGATGAAAACGGCCCACTCTGCACATGCGGAAATCATGGATGTTTGGAAGCCTTTGCCGGCGGTCATGCCATCGCGTTGCAGGCAAAAAAATTGGTCGAATCCGGCAAGCGTACCCTGCTCTCCAGCGTGCCCATTGAAAATTTAACGGCGCAGGAAGTGGCCCGGTCCGCACGGCGCGGCGACCTGCCCTCGCAGGAAATCATCATGCGCGCAGGGACATTTATCGGCATCGCCATCGCAGGTTTGGTGAATTTGTTCAATCCAGGCGCGGTAATCATCGGCGGCGGCGTTGCGCAAGCCGGTGACCTGTTGACAAACTCGATCCGTCACGCCGTCCGCGAACGATCCCTGCGTGCTTCGGAACAAGGCATGCACATTACAAGCGCCATGCTTGGACAGCGCTCTTCTTTAATGGGCGCCACCGTGCAGGCAGTGAATATTGCCATTCACGACGCAATCGAAAAGAAATACCCCGCAACCGGGGATGTGTTTCCGGCGGAAATAAAGCAGACAGCCGCACGTGAATCGTAAAAGGAGGTGATTCCCTGCAACAGATATTACCCAGTCAACCCCCCAGTTCAAGCAAGAAATTTCAATCAAAACCATCCAATAAGTAACAAGGAGAAGAGTAATGAAAACCAAATTTAGTCTGTTGTTCAGCCTGTTAGTGGTTGCCAGCATCATCCTGACAGCCTGCGGCGAGTCTCCCTCAAAAGAAGCGGCGGAAGGCGACGTAACAGAAGCTCCTGCTATGACCGAAGCGCCTGCCGCAACAGAGGCCCCAACCGAAGCCATGGCTGAGCCCATCGAAGTGACCTTCTGGCACGCCTACGGCACCGGCTCCGCCGAGGAAACCGCGTTGACCGCGATCCTCGAACAGGCCGCCACTGACATGCCCCAGTACAAGATCAACGTGCTCCAGGTCCCCTTCAATGATATCTTCACCAAGTACGACACCGATGTCGCTGCCGGCGGCGGCCCGGATATGTTCATCGCCCCGAACGATAATCTCGGCGGCCAGGCCCGCGCTGGAACCATCGCAGACATTACCGATCTTGCCGCCGGCAAACTCGGCGATTACAGCGAACTCTCCCAGGGCGGCATGATGTACGACGGCAAGTTGTACGGTCTCCCCGAATCCTTGAAGGCCGTTGTCTTCTGGTACAACAAGGACATGCTCCCTGAACCTCCCGCCACTACCGATGACCTCAAGGCTTTGATGGAAGGCGGCACGCCCATCTCCATCAGCTACGGCTGCTACCATCACTGGGGCTTCTACGGCTCCTTCGGCGCGCAGGTCTTCGATGCCGATTTCAACTTCGTCACCGATGAAGCCAACCAGGCCAAGATGACCGAAGCGATCAGCTACATCAACGACCTGTATCAGATCTCCAAGGCCAACAGCTGGCCCAAGAACGACAGCGATGGTCTCGCTCCCTTCACCGAAGGCACCGTTGCCGCCATCACCAACGGCAACTGGGCCATGGGCGATTACCGCAACGCGCTCGGCGACAAGCTTGGCGTGGCCCCGCTTCCCGCCGGCCCTGGTGGTCCTTCCAACCCGCTCCTCGGCGTTGACGGCTACTACTTCAACCCGAACAGCGCGAACCTCGAAGCCGCCCTCGACGTTGCCCTCTATCTGACCAACGCCGCCGCCCAAACCGCCATGATGAACGAAGCCGGTCACGTTCCCGCCAACACCACCGTCGAAGTGACCGACCCGCTCATTCAGGGTCTGCTCGATGCCTTCGCCACCGCCTACTTCCGCCCGCAGGTGGAAGCCATGGGCAATTACTGGGGCAACTTTTGCGGCACCGACCAGGTCTTTGAAGCCGGTACCGCTCCCGCCG
>JBBIUO010000202.1:0-4371 GCA_037440205.1 Chloroflexota bacterium | reverse complement strand
CTTTTGAAACAGCCAGCAAGCCCAAATAAGTCAGGAACGTAGTATCATAATCGCAAGAAAGGGAGCGGATGGGAAAATTCATCCGCTCCCTCGTAAAATGATTATTCTTTGCCAAGGAGAAACGATCATGGAAATGGCGAGTAAACGAAAGCCCAAAGGAAAGGCGCAACGCGAACTACTGCCCTACTACTATCTTCTGCCCGCATTCCTGATCATGGGGGTGATCACTTTTTATCCGCTGATCTACCAGGTCATCATTTCATTCACAAATTTTGAAACAAAACACCTCCTGCTCGGATTGAAATCGCCGGAGCTGGAGTTCATCGGCCTAAAAAACTACATTGACATCTTCACCGCCGCATTGCCGGTTGAAAACTTCAACTTCTTCCGCGTGCTCGAGTTCAATTTCTGGTGGGCCATCAGCAACGTGATGCTGCACGTGCCCGCCGGCGTGCTCATTGCCACCATGCTCAACACGGAAGGACTTTGGCTCAAAAAGATTTACCGCGCCATTTACATTCTTCCCGTCGTCGTGCCGCCGCTGGTGGTCGCCACGGTGTGGACGAACATCTTCGATGAGCAATACGGCGCGATGAACCAACTGCTTACCAACATCTCGACCATGCTCGGTCACATTGACCCGGTGCGCATCCGCTGGCTGGATGAATACGCCCCGCCCATCCCCGGGTTTCTGCCGGGCGCGCCGCTCACCCTCGCCTACTACGCCATGATGATCGCCAACTTCTGGCTGGGTTGGCCGTTCATGTCGGTCGTGGCGACAGGCGCCTTGCAAAGCATTCCCAAAGACCTGTACGAAGCCGCCTCTATCGACGGCGCGACAGGCTCCCAGCAATTTTGGGGAATCACTGTTCCCCTCCTGCGCCCCGCCATGATCCCCGCCGCCGTGTACGGCTTCACGCTGACGTTTAATTTATTCAATTTTGTATTCTTCATGACAGGCGGAGGTCCGGCGCGGTCCACCGAACTGCTTGTTACCTTTGCCTACAACCTGGTGCGCAACCTGCGCTGGTATGGCGTTGCCGCCGCATTTGCAGTCATCATCTTTGTGGTCGCGCTGATCGTTTTCCTCATTACAAACCGCATCACCCAGGCGACCAAATCCTACTCGGAGGCCTGACATGACAACCACCTCCCCCAACGCCAGCAAGAATCCCATCATCCGCTTCCTCAACATCAACACCTCCGGACAAACCGGCGGGCGCAACCTGCCGCTTTGGAGACAACTCCTTTTGCAATTATTATGCCTGGCGATCCTCGCCTCGGTGATGTTCCCCATCATGTACATCGTCACCCTGTCGTTCAGTTCCAAGACCACCCGCCCATCCACGCTGGAACTGATCCCGAAGGAAATTTCCTTCGTTGCCTATGCACAGGTATTGGATCACCCCACAGGTAACCCGGTGACGTTTGCCGAACTCCTCAAGAACAGCGTTCTGCTTTCCGTCGGCGTCGGTCTTGTGGCCCTGCTCGTGGCTGTGACCGCCGCCTACGCCTTCGCAAGATTCAAATTCAAAATGCGCGAAGTGCTGATGGTGCTGGTCTTCATTCCCCTGCTCATGCCCGCAGTCGGATTGAGCACCCCGCTTTACCTGTTGTTGAACCAGATACAGGTAAAACAATGCTCAAAGGATTCCATCGCCATTCAGCCGTTCACCACCTGCGAGACCGGTAAAGGCAAACTAAAATTCAACCTGCGCGACTCGCTTCTCGGCGTGGGCGTCGCCATGACCGCCACCGCCCTGCCTTTCGCCGTGTGGAATCTCAAAGGCTATCTCGATACCATTCCAAAAGAACTCGAAGAAGCCGCCGCCATTGACGGCGCAGACGCCAACCAAACCTTCTGGCAAATCGTCATCCCACTTGCCGCGCCGCAACTCGCCGTCACATTCTTCCTCGGTTTTATCGGTCACTGGCAGGAGTTCGTCACCACGTGGCTGTTCCTCTCCCAGCCAAAAGATTACACCCTCGCCATGACCCTCTACAACATGACCGGCCAATACGCCAACAGCGTCCCCTGGAATCGCTTCGCGGCGATGGCGATCATCGTCGCGCTTCCCGTTGCCTTCGTTTACATTGCATTGCAAAAGCAGATCGTCGGCGGCCTCACCACCGGCAGTGTCAAAGGTTAATCCCGTAGTAACGACTTCAGTCGTTTCAGCACGACTGAAGTCGTTACTACGAAAATTCATCGAGGGGAAAAATGCCAGCCTGAAAATTTCCATGCTTAAACGGATTCTTTTTGCCCTTTTGCTTTTCTTTTTTCTATCGGCCTGCGATCAGACTCCGCCGACAACTGATCCTGCCCAAACGGAGACTCCCGCCCCTGAATCAGAGTCAGCCAACTGGTGGCGCGAAGCGGTCTTCTACGAAATCTTCGTCCGCTCTTTCTACGATTCTGACGTGGACGGCATCGGCGATTTCAACGGCATCACCCAAAAACTGGACTATCTTGAATCGCTCGGAATCACCGCCATCTGGTTGATGCCCATTCAGCCATCGCCTTCGTATCACGGCTACGACGTGACCGATTATTACGGAGTCAACCCCGAATACGGAAGCATGGACGATTTCAAGAACCTGCTCAACGAAGCGCACAAACGCGATATTTACATCATCATTGATTTGGTTTTAAATCACACATCCAGCCAGCATCCCTGGTTTGTGGATGCGAACAGCGGCCCCGAATCAAAATACCGCGATTATTACGTCTGGTCGGAAACGGGCGATGGGAGCGGCGGATGGCACCCCGGAAATCAGGGATATTATTTCGGGCTGTTCTGGGAAGGCATGCCCGACCTGAATTACAACAACCCGGCCGTGACGACCGAAATGCTCAAAATGACCGATTACTGGCTGGACGACATCGGCGTGGATGGTTTTCGCGTGGATGCGGCCAAGCATCTCATCGAAGACGGGGACAAACGCGAGAACACACCCGCCACTCACGAGTGGTACAAGGGATTCTTCACGGAATACAAATCGCAGAACCCGCGGGCGTACACCGTCGGCGAGGTGTTTGGGGCGGGATCGTCGGTGGTTAAATCCTACACGGGGAATCAACTCGACCAGGTTTTCAACTTCGAGATGTCGAGCGGATTTGTGAACAGCGCGAACGGCGGCGCAAACTCGGGAATCAACAGCGCGGTAAAATTCGCGTTGATGGATATGCCCGATTTCAACTTCGCCACCTTTCTCACCAACCACGACCAGAACCGCGCCATGTCTGTTTTCAATGGGGATGTGGACAAGGCCAAATCCGCCGCGTTTTTGATGCTGACCATGCCCGGGACGCCGTTCATTTATTACGGCGAAGAGATCGGGATGCAGGGACAGAAACCCGACGAAGATATTCGCCTGCCCATGCAGTGGAACGAAGCGGAAAATGCGGGGTTTTCCATGACAACTGCGTGGCGGGCGCCGGCAAAGGACTACCCGCAGGTGAATGTTGCGCTACAATCGGGCGATTCAAATTCCCTGCTGGAGCATTACCGCAATTTGATCGCACTGCGGAAGTCGCATTCGGCGCTGCAAACCGGCAAGGCCATTTTGCTGGATGCAAATAACGCAGGAGTTTTCTCCATGCTGGTTGCGAACGAAAACGAGACGCTTTTAATTTTGGCAAATCTCCGGGATGAGACAGTCACCGATTACGCGCTTGTAATTGACGATGCGGGGCTGGCAGAATCCGCAACCGGGGTGGAAATGTTATTTGGGGCTGGCCGAGGGTCCAAGAAGAAGCGGCGAAGCATTCCCGGATTACAAACCGTTCGAGAGTCTCGATCCACATGCCATGTATGTATTGAAGTTGAATCCAAATTAACGAGGAACACAATGTCAACACCTGATTGGGTCAAGGACGCAATTTTTTACCAGATTTTTCCAGACCGTTTTGCAAAGAGCGGACGCAACCCTGCGGCTCTACTGCCCTTTGAGCCGTGGAACTCCGCGCCCACGCATCACGGATTCAAGGGCGGCGATTTATACGGCGTGATCGAGAAACTGGATTATTTGCAGGATTTGGGAATCACCGCCATTTATTTCAACCCGGTCTTTGCCTCGGCTTCAAACCACCGTTATCACACCTATGATTATTACAACGTTGATCCGTTGCTCGGCGGCAACGAGGCGTTGAAGGAACTGCTGGACAAGGCGCACAAGCGAAACATGCGCGTGGTGCTGGATGGTGTGTTCAATCACGCCTCGCGCGGATTTTGGCAATTCCATCACGTGTTGGAAAACGGCGCAGGCTCGCCATACAAGGACTGGTTTTACTTCGACCCCGAACGATTGCAGGGCAAAAAGCGCTGGGGCGCATACCCCGGCACAGGCGAACTTCAAGATCGGAAGAGC
>JBBIUO010000201.1:3388-7636 GCA_037440205.1 Chloroflexota bacterium | reverse complement strand
TGTCGAGATCGTTGTTGGATGCGGGACCGTCGGTGCCGATGCCCACGTTGAGTCCGCTGTCGAGCATTTTTTGCACGGGCGCGAAACCCGATGCGAGTTTGAGGTTGGACGACGGATTGTGCGCCACACCGGCGTTCACGTGCTGGAGCGTCTTCATCTCGCCGACATCGATGTGAACGCAATGCGCGGCGATGACCTTCGCTTCGAGCAGTCCCTGCTTTTTGACGTACGGCACGACGGGCATGCCCTGTTCGTTGCGCATGTTCTCCACTTCGAACGCTGTTTCCGAAATGTGGATGTGAAGCGGGACGTCATTTTCCCTTGCGATCTCGGCGCAGGTGCGCATGATTTCCGGCGTTGTCGAATACGGTGCGTGCGGCGCAATGGCAGGGACGATGAGCGGGTGACCTTTCCATTTTTTGATGAACTCGCGCGCGTAGGCGATTGAGTCTTCGAAGGCGGGCGCATCGGGCGCGGGATATTTCATCACCGATTGTCCGCATACTGCGCGCATGCCTGCCTCTGCGGTGGCCTGGGCGATATCCGATTCAAAGAAATACATGTCGTTGAAGGTGGTCACGCCGCTGCGGATCTGTTCGGCGCAGGCAAGTTGTGTGCCGAGACGGACAAACTCCGGGGAAACGAATTCGCGTTCCACCGGGAGCATGTAGCCCATCAGCCACACGTCGAGGCGCAGGTCATCGGCAAGGCCGCGCATGAGGGTCATTGGCACGTGCGTGTGCGCGTTGATCAATCCCGGCATGAGCGCCTTGCCGCCGCAATCGATCGTCTCGTTCGCTGAATATTCTTTTTTGATCTCTGCTTCAAAACCGACGGCAAGGATCGAATCTCCCTTCACTGCAACTGCGCCGGGGTCGTATTGATTTAGTTTGCGATCCATCGTGAGGACGATGGCGTTGGTGAAAAGTATGTTTGCGTTTTGAGTCATTCAGTCTCCTTGCGCTCGTGTGATGTTACAAAAAAGCGGCATTCGTGATGCCGCGCTGTGAGTTCATAATCAGTAGATCACGAAAACCTCGCGTAGTTTGCGCTCTCTGGCGCAAATTAGGCGTTAGAGAACGCCAATTACGCGCTTTCGTGAAGTACTGATAATTATTTCTCCGGGATCAGCAGGCGTGATTGTTCAAGCAGAAACGCAGCCCGCTCCAGCGCCATCTTTGCATCCTCCGCTCCATAACTTTGCGCGGGGGTGAGATCGGGTAGTCCGTTTGGGTATCGCGTTGGGATGTAGTATTTATCCAGAAACGCTGCGTTGACGAGCCATTGCTCGCGTGGTTTTAACCAATCCTCGTTGGGAAATTCTGATACTAATTTCTGGATGGAATGCCCCCATGGATCCTCTTCGATTAAGAACCATAATGCCTTCAAGGATTTCTCGCCGCTCTGTTGGCATTGGAAGCAGGCGTGGGAAAACATTCCTTCTTTTTCAAGAGCCTTTGCCGCCAAAAAATCCTCATTTGCTGTTTGCCACCATCGGTGTGCTTCGTGGATATTCTTCGTTAGACTCATATAATGTGATTCCTTCTTTCAATGCCTGGCGGATGAACGCGCGTTCTTTGATTTGTTCCAGTTCCGCCGGGGTATAGATCAACACATCCACAGCGCGTTTGGAAACGGCCTGCCCAAGATCGAGCAGCAAGCCATCATAGCGGTCCCAGAATCGCTTTTTTGTCTGTTGAACTAATATCAAATCAACGTCGCTGCGGCTGGTGGCTTCCCCACGCGCCAATGAACCAAAAAGAATTGCTTTTTGGATATGGTATTGTTTGAAGAGAGGCACAAGACGGATTTTCAGGTCGGTAATTGCGTTCATGGCAAAATTATATCATTCCAATGATTGTCCACGCTGTTCCTTGCCAACGCCACTGGCAACGGCGACTTGAGCCTGGTTGCCACCAAACTTTGAGCACCCCAACGCTTAACGTCCCCAATTCAAAAGGATTTCCAACGCCTCCAGATTCCTTTTGAAATCCGTTTTGGTGTGGGTGGAAAGTTCCATGTCCACGGCCACTGCTCCGCGTTCGACGGCGTAATCTGCGAGGGTGCCGGTGAATTTACATCCTGTATCCAGCGGCGGGAAGGGATAATCGGTCGCTTCGCCAAGGGCTCTGGCGAAATCGGTGGATTCTTCGTCCCAGGGTTCGCCGCCGGGAAAAACGCCCAGCGCGGCGCTGTGATAACTGATCAACGTTTCGATCCGGTGCGATTGCAAAAAGCCCATCATTGCGCGGGTCTCAGGCTCGGAGCCGGGACCGGTGCCGCCGGTGGTCGGGCCGTAGTTCCAACAGCCGTCGCGATCCCAATCCGCCGCCCAGTTGGTGGGGAAGTTGCGGTTCAAGTCCACGCCGTGATCGTTGACGCGGCCATCGTAGCCGTGATCGCGCGCGTCGCCGTCGGGATTTAAATTTCGCAGGATGTAAAGCGTCACGTCGCTAGGGATGATGTCTGGGTTCTTGAAAATGTGCGTGATCAATTCATCGGCAAGCGCGATGGTGTTCCATTCATAGCCGCCGTGAATGCCGGCCACGATCATGCGTTGTCTCTCGCCGTTGCCAAAGGAATACACTTCAATGGGACGCCCGGAAACCGAATAGCCGATGATTTGCGGACGCGTCCCGCCTGCCAGCACAAACGGCGTGGGTGTCTGCACCACGATCATGGTCGAGCGCGGATTTGGGGTGACGGTGGGGATGTACAACGAGAAGTTTGGGTCTGGCGTGTAAGTGGCGGGGAGAACGATTGCAGACATGGGCTGGGATGCCTGTGCCGCGGCAAACGTAGGGCGCATCACAATGTATGCGATCCCAACGACGGCGATGCCTGCAAGCCCGATGAGGTTCAACGTCCATGCCAGTGTGACCCAGATGGATTCTTTTTGTCGGCGCGGCGCGGGCATTATTCCATCTCCTCAACGGTGGTTCTGAGCCAGTTTAAGGCAAGGTTCGCCGCCCAGTGGGGCAGGCTTCGAGGCGGGCCGCCGTAGGTGATGCGATGGGTCTTTTCGCCGCGCGGCGTGATCATCGCCATGTCGGCGGAACGTTCTTCCATGTTGACGGAAACACCCAGGGCGATATCCGCTTTTGACTCTGCCCGGGCGGCGCGCAATGCCTGGGTCAATGAATCAGGCGTCAGATTAAGAAATGAAGCGGTGTGTGGAATCTTTCGCGCGAGAATCCCGTTGAGTCCCGATTCGATGGCGGCGAGAATCCAGCCTCGTTTCGCAATCAAATCCAATGTGACCTCTTCGAGCGTATCTTCATCCACGCCGAAGACGATCTTTCCGAGTCGTTCGCGGACCTGCGACTCGATCCCGTCAATCATGGCATTGGCTTCGCTTTCGCTTTTTGCCTTCGCGGCGATGCGCACATCCACCACGCCGGTGTGCGCGGCAAGCCCGACGGTTGGGTTGCTGAGCGTTTCGAGATCGGCGATCTTTTCATCGATCATGCCTTCGCCGAGACCCGCGCAATGAAGCACGCGCACTTTGATGATCTCATTGAGATCGAATCTTTTTTGCAGATAGGGAATCATGGATTCGTGCAGGATGAGTTCCATTTCACCTGGAACGCCCGGCAATGAAATGACCGCGTTGCGTTTGGTTTCAACGATAAAACACGGCGCGGTGCCGACGGGATTTTTTATTCCAATTGCGCCCTTCGGAACGTAGGCCTGTCGTTTTTGATTTTCGGAAGGCTTGCGCCCGTAGCGGCCAATCGTTTCCACCACTTGTCCCCAGAGGTCTTCGCGGAATTCCGTTTCCACACCGATTGCTTTTGCAACCGCTTCGCGGGTCGGGTCGTCAACGGTGGGGCCAAGTCCGCCGGTGGTAATGACAATGTCGGCGCGTTCCATCGAGTTATGAATGGCGCTTGCAATGCGCTCCACGTTATCGCCGATGGTGATGGTGCGATACAAATCCACGCCCAGGCTTCGCAGGGTGCGCGCAATGTAGCGCGTGTTCGTATCCACGATCTCGCCGAGCAATATTTCTGTTCCGATGGTGATGATTTCTGCTGATGTCATTTTCTCTCGTTCAGACCTGACAGGTTTTATGGGAGCATAAGTTAATCGGAGCGCTTGCGGTAAAAGTTTTCCTGGTTCATTGAAACTGTGTGGAAACCTGTCAGGTCTCCTGAATTTACACCACATTGTACTCTTGAATTAATCTTCCTTCTTCAAATCGTTTCAAGTCCAGCATCGAAACATCCACGCTGGAAAATTTTCCAT
>JBBIUO010000201.1:0-3378 GCA_037440205.1 Chloroflexota bacterium | reverse complement strand
GCCTTCCTCGAGGTGAATCGCGAAGGGACGATCAACTTCCCCGAAATCGGCCCGTGCATGAATCCGTGTCCCGAAAACCCCGTGCAAAGATAGAACCCGCCCACATCGGTCTTTCCATAAATCGGGTGCGCATCGGGCGTCACTTCATACAGGCCCGCCCAGTGTGACGCGCGGCTTGCCTTTTCGACCAGCGGCATTCTTTCGATTGCGGCCTCCAAATTCACCAGTTCAAATTCATCGTCCACGTTCTGGTCGAAGCCGGGTATTTCATTCTGGTTGCTCATGCCGATCAACAAGCCATCGCCCTCGCGGTGAAAATACAACGATCTCGCAAAGTCAATGACGAAGGGAAAATCCTCCGGTATCTCCTTCAACGGATTGGTGGTGAACATTTGTCGGCGGAGGGGGAGGATTGGGATGGCGACCCCGGCCATCTGTCCGATTTGACCCGACCACGGCCCCGCCGCGTTCAACACGACCCGCGTCTTGATTCCGCCGAGGCTTGTTTGCACACCTTCGACATTCCCGCCGCTGAGAGTGACTCCAATGACCTCCGCTTCCGAAACAGCCTTCACACCCATTTTTTGCGCCGCATTGATGTAACCCATCACCACGCTGTTGGGGTCAACGGTGCCATCCTTTTGATTGAACGTTCCCGCGATGGCATCCTCGAACTTCATCAGCGGCAGGCGCGCGCGGACTTCATCGCCGCTCAAAAGTCGGGTCGGCACGCCGAGTTTGTTTTGCAATTCAACGTTGCGCTTGAAGTTGGCCGCGTCTTTTTCGTTCGTCGCCACGAGCAGATATCCGCATTGGCGGTAGTTGATCTCCTGCCCGATCTCCTCTTTGAATCGTTCGAGCATCGGCAGGCTTTCCAGCGACAACTTGACGTTGATCCCGGTGGAAAATTGATAACGCACCCCGCCTGCGCATCTTCCGGTTGCGCCCGTGCCGAAATACTTTTCCCTTTCGAGCAGGACGATATTTCGCGCAGCGGTTCCGCGTTTGGCAAGATGATATGCCGCGCTGGCTCCCATCACGCCGCCGCCGATGATGACAATATCTGCTGTGTCTGGCAGGTTCATGTTTTCACCAATTTGCAAAAGACCCGCTTTCGCGCCGGTGGCGAAAACGGGTCTTGGGCACTTTTTGTGTCTTTGTTTATTCCACGCCGAGATAGGTCTTTTGAACCATATCATTCTTCAGCAACTTGTCGGCCTGGTCTGCCAGCACCACTTCGCCTGTCTGAAGCACGTACCCGCGGTGGGCGATGGAGAGGGCCATCAGCGCATTCTGCTCCACCAGCAGGATGGTCGTGCCTTCCTTGTTGAGCTTGGTGATGGTGTCGAAGATCAACTCAACGAGGATCGGCGCAAGTCCCATGGAGGGTTCATCGAGCAGAAGGATTTTTGGCTTCGCCATCATGGCGCGGGCCATGGCAAGCATTTGTTGTTCGCCGCCGGAGAGCGTCCCGCCCTTTTGTGTAATGCGCTCCTTGAGCCGCGGGAATAACTCGAAGACGTGTGCGACATCGTTGTCAAAACTTCCCAGGTCCTTGCGGGCATAGGCGCCCATTTCGAGATTTTCCATCACGGTCATGCGCGGGAAGATCAGGCGGCCTTCGGGGCTTTGAGCCACACCCATCGCCGCTATTTCGTGGGGGGGGAGTTTCTCGAGGGCAACGCCGTCCAAAAGAACCGTTCCCACACGTGGACGGATCAACCCCTGGATGGTGCGAAGGGTGGTGCTTTTTCCCGCGCCGTTGGAACCGATCAACGTGACGATTTCACCGTCGCCGACCGTCAGCGAAACCCCTTTCAAGGCGTGGATGTTGCCGTAGTAAGTGTGGACATCTTTTAATTCAAGCATTTGATCCTCGCCTTTTACTTTGTCGCTGTGCCTTTGCCAAGATAGGCTTCGATCACGCGTTCATTCTTTTGCACTTCGGCAGGCGTGCCTTCGGCGATCTTTTCGCCGTAATCCAGCACCGATACGCGGTCGGAAATCGCCATCACCACGCGCATGTGATGTTCGATCAGCAGGATGGTCAGGTCCAGTTCCTTGCGCAGGCGCTGGATAAAGTTAGTCAGGTCAATGGTCTCGTTTGGATTCATGCCGGCGGTCGGTTCATCCAACAGCAGGAGTTTGGGGTTGGATGCGAGCGCGCGCGCAATTTCCAACCGCCTCTGCAAGCCGTAAGGCAGGTTCTTGGCGGTCGCGTTTGCGTCACTGCGGCGAAGCCCCACGAATTCGAGCATGTCCAATGCGCGGGCGCGGGCATCGGCTTCCTCTTTCATGGTGGCGGGCGTATGCAGGATCTGGCCGATCAGGTTGGATGTCATGCGGCAATGCTCGCCGACCAGCACATTTTCGATGGCCGACATATTCGCGAAGAGACGGATGTTCTGAAACGTGCGCGCAATGCCGAGAGCGGTGATATCGAAGGGGTGCAACCCGGCAAGGTCTTTTCCATCGAACTTCATGTCGCCGCTGGTGGGCGAGTAGACGCGGGTGATCGTGTTGAAGAAGGTGGTCTTGCCCGCGCCGTTCGGCCCGATCAGGCTGGCAATCATCCCTTTTTCGATGTTGAAATCCACCTTGTTGACCGCGGTCAAGCCGCCGAACGTCATGGTAATTGCTTTGGCTTCAAAAAGCATGGCGATGCTCCTACCCTTTCCTTGTCTTTTGGGCTTTGGGAGTTTCTTCTTTGGGGATGACGGCCTCTTCCGCATGGAATTCTGCCCGGAGTTGAGCGCTAGGAATCAAGCCTTCCGGACGAACTGCCATCATGATGACGAGGGTCAAGCCAAACAGGAGGAAACGATATAAGATCGGGTTGGCATTGTCTTTTACTGCAAGTTGAACAACAGGGTCGCTGATGGATGGGAGGACTGTGTGCGTCAACAGCGAGGAGAGGAAATCTTTAGCGCGGGCAGAAAGAGACGGTCGGCGGTCATCAGCACGAGCCCGCCGACGATCACGCCGTTGATATTGCCGATGCCGCCCAAAATCACGACACAAAGGATGATGATGGACGCGCTGAAATCGAACACACTGGGGAAGATACCCCGAATGTATGCGGCGTAAAAGGCGCCTGCAAACCCGGAGAAGGTGGCTCCCATGGCAAAGGCGGCCAGTTTCGTACTGACGGGGTTGATTCCCATTTGCGCGGCGGCCAGTTCGTCTTCACGAATCGCCATCCAGGCGCGGCCAAGGCGGCTGTCGCGCAGGCGCTGAATGATGAAGATCGAAAGCAGGATAATCGCGTTTGCCACAGGCGCAGTTTATCCCAGCGGTACTTAAGCTCCGGATCGACACCGGAAATCTGAGAGCAGACCACATTCACCCGGTTGTGATGAAATTCCTCACCGAGATACA
>JBBIUO010000200.1:5919-7649 GCA_037440205.1 Chloroflexota bacterium | reverse complement strand
CTGGTCGTTGAGGACAATGTTTCCAATTTTGTGCTGATCGCGCGCATGCTCGGTTATCTGGGGATTCATTGCGAGTGGAAAACATCCGGGTACGAGGTGGTGGAATATGCAGACACGCTCCCCCGACTCGACCTTATTCTCATGGACATTCGCCTGCCTTACGAGGACGGTTACGGCGCGCTCAAGAAGATCCGCGCATCGGAACGCTTCAAGTCGGTTCCGATCATTGCCGTGACGGCGGAAGCCAGCATGGAGCAGATGACCAAGGCAAAAGACTCCGGCTTTGACGGCTTTTTGGGCAAACCGCTCGACCCTGACCGCTTCCCGGACCAAATTCGTCGCATTCTAAGTGGGGAACCGGTTTGGGAGTATAGTTAATTTTTTCGATGACAGCGACTCAAACGACGCCCGTAGTTGATTCCAAACAAAAAAGATATAAGGGCAGTCTGGCGGGCACTCTTGTACGAACGCTCTTGATCTTTACATTCATCCCTCTCGCCTTAATGGCGGGAACGGCGTATTTTCGCACGCGCGCGATGCTGAAGGGGCAGGCGAACACACAATCACAAAATCTGCTCACCACCCAACTGACCATCATCAACCGTGACATCAACAACAAGGAAGCCCAGCTTGGGCATATGGTCAACAGCAGTGATTTCAGAATTTTGATCGAGCTCGCCCTTCACGCGAACCCCAAAAGTAGTGAATTTCGCGCGATCCGAGACGGCATCCTTCAGGAATACAAGGACCAGAACAATCAGGAGAACAGGCCCACATTCGACCAGTTTCTCCTGGTGGATACAAAGGGCAACATAAAAATTTCAAGCAATGCCGAGTGGCAGGGGGCAAAACTCGACCCTTCGCTCATCAATCAAACCCTCGAACAGCACCACTCCATCGCCCTGTACGGGCTTTCGCCCATCCGCGAAGATGAATTCATACTGGTTACCGCGCTGAAATACAAGACCGAGCGCGGCTCCACGCTTGGCGCCATCATCGGCATTACGGAGAAGAACAACCTTCAGGAACTCATGCAGCCATTGAACGGCCTGTCGCCGCTGGCTTCCACGTATTTTGTTCTTTCGGACCAGCGGTTCGTCCATAGCGACCCGGAGACAAATGGATTTGCGCTTGCAGAATCGAGTTCGCAGGCAGAGATCAATGCCACGCTCTCTGAGTTGATGGCGGAAGAGAATCCCAGCCCCAGGGCACTGGAAGTTCGTACGCCAGACAATGAACCTGCATTGGCCCAGATTCAATGGTTTCCCGGAATGCAGGCCGGGGTTGTGCTGGAGGAAAACGCCACCGATGTCTTCGGGCAACTCACCAGCCTGGCTCCATTTACGATCATGCTCGCCATTGGCACCCTGCTGGCGATGGGACTTGTATTAATTATCGGGATCAATCGCATCATCAAACCCCTGCGTTCTCTTTCAGAAATCGCGCGCGGTTTTGCAAGCGGAGACTGGGATCGCCGCGCGGAAGTTCTGAGTGACGATGAAGTCGGGTTCCTGGCGAGTTCGTTCAATCACATGGCTGAGGAATTGGGAGGGTTATACCGTTCGCTGGAAAAACAGGTTGATGAACGCGGGCGCCAAATCCGCACCGCCGCGGAAGTGGCCCAGCATGTAACGACGCTTTCAAATCTCGATGAAATGCTGGATAAGACGGTCGAACTCCTCGTTCAACAGTTTGGTTTCTATCAGGCAAGCGTCTTCCTGGTGGATCCC
>JBBIUO010000200.1:0-5909 GCA_037440205.1 Chloroflexota bacterium | reverse complement strand
GGAAGATATATTGAATTCAAAACGGGGTATGGCTCGGCCACCAGCGCGCTGATCAAAAGGAAATACCGTCTCGAAGTCAATTCGACATCCATCATTGGATGGGTCAGCGCAAATAACCAGCCGAGAATTGCATCGGACGTATTAGAAGACCCCATCCATTTAAGAAACGAACTGCTTCCGGAAACCCGTTCCGAGGCCAGTCTGCCGATCTCCATCGGTAATCTTGTCCTGGGCGTGCTGGATGTGCAAAGCACCCAGGTGGGCACATTCGAATCGGACACTGTCGCCATGTTGCAAACCCTGGCAAGCCAGATCGCCACCGCCATACAAACAACCGGGCTTGCCGAAACCAGCCAGATCAATTTCGAGGAACTTTCACACCTTTACCGCTCCAGCCGGTTGATCGCGGAAGCGAATACGGAAGAGGAAATCCTGCAACTTGGCACGATGATCCTCAAGGATGCTCCATACCCGATCATCGTATTGCGTGCGCATGATAATAAACTGGAGATATTCTCCTACTCCGATACAACCCAGGAAAACATCGCGCAGATTGCGAGGCTTCCAAAAACCAGTTTTGTAAGTCCGGAGGAGATCAGGGATTATCTCTTCAGCGGGCAGGTCATTGCCACATCCAAAAGCAGGGAAGTTCCTACCGCACTGGCAGATATCATACAAAGACTCCGCCTCGACTCGGCGGCATTTTTGCCCGTCAAAAGAGGCGGGGAATTGACTGCGATCATTGTCATGGGTGGACGGCAGAAGACGTTGTCCACAACGACCGTCCAACCCTACGCCAACCTTGCGGACTTGATGTCGGTCACCATGGAAAAGGCGAATGCGATCCAACAGACGGAAAAACACCTGAGCGAAGTGGAAGCGCTTGCCTCGATCAACGAGGCGATTGCCACCTCGTCGGATCTCCAAAGTTTCTTCCAGAATCTGCTCGCCAAGATACAACAGATCATCGGCGATTACAGTTTCACCATTGCGCTTTACGATGAAAAGAGCAACACCATCAGCATCCCATTCAGTTATGAAGATGGAAGGATTTCCTCGATAGAGTCCTTTCCTTTGGGAGAAGGGCTCACCTCCATTCTGATCCGCACACGCCAGCCATTGATGATCGTGGAAAACGCCGAAAAGAGAATGGCCGAACTGGGAGCAAAAGTAGTGGGCAAGCCCGGCCGCTCGTGGATGGGCGCTCCCATGCTTGTGCAAAACAAACCCGTCGGCGCGCTCATCATTCAGGACCTCGAAAAGGAACATGCGTTTGACGAGGAAAGCCTGCGCTTCTTCAACACCATCGCCGGGCAGGTGGCCGGCGTGATCCACAACGTTCACTTGCTGGATGAAAGCCAGCACAGGGCGCTCCAACTGGAAACCGCCGCGGAAATCGCGCGCGACATCAGCGGCTCGCTCAACCTTGATGAACTATTGATAAAGGCGGTCAATTTCATCCGCGAGCGATTCGATTTCTATCACGCATCCGTTTTTCTACATGACCTGCCGGGAGAGTTCGCCGTGATCCGCGAAGCCACCGGCGACGCCGGTATGCAAATGAAGCGGTCGGGCTACAAGATCGGCATCGGATCGAAATCCATTGTCGGATATGTAAGCAGTCAGGGTGAGCAACTTGTGGTTGGAGATACCACCAAAGACGCCACCTACTACGCCAACCCCCTGTTCCCCGATACACGCTCAGAAGCGGCCCTGCCGTTGAAAGTCGGGGAGCGCATCCTGGGCGTGCTGGATGTTCAAAGCGTGCAACCCTACGCGTTTACCGAAGATAAACTTCGCAGTTTGCAAATTCTTGCAGACCAGATCGCCATCGCCGTTGTCAACACGGAGTTGTTTGCGGAAACCCAGGAACACCTCTCCCAACACCGTCTTCTGCACCACATCACAACAACTGCCGCCTCCGGCACGACCCTGGAAGAGGCGCTCGAAAACGCCGTGAGCGGGCTGCAGGTTACCCTTGGCGGCGACCGTGTTACCATCCTTCTGGCAAACCGGGAAAAAAGTATGCTCGAAGTAAAGGCGTCCATCGGGTACGCCGAGGATGTCGCCAGGGTGCAAGTGCCCATCGGAAGCGGCATCACCGGCTGGGCCGCCGCCCACAAACGCCCGTTGCGGGTCAAGGATGTCGCCGAAGATCCGCGTTACATCCAAGTCAGTTCCAATACCCGTTCCGAACTGGCGATCCCTCTTGTATATCGCAATGAATTGCTTGGTGTATTAAATGTCGAAAGCGAACTGGTTGACGCTTACACGGAAAACGATGAAGAGATGCTCGGAACGCTGGGCGGCAGTCTGGCCGCCATCATTGCCAATGCCCGATTGCTCGAGCAGATCCGGGTCCAAGCGGAACGTGAACGTCTCATCTACGAAGTGACCAGCAAGATACGCCGGTCAACGGATGTCCAATCCATTTTAAATACAACGGCGAGCGAACTGGCAAGACTCACTGGAGCGCATTACACGAAGATACGGATCAAACCCGGCGACAACGCCGGGCAGGAAACCACCAATGATGGATAGCAATTCCCCCGTCGAGACGGTCACTCCCCCCCAGGATACCATCCGCCAGTTGTACAAAAACTGGCGGGATCGGTTCGTAACGCCCCTTTTGGTGGGATCGCTGGTGCTGAGCATCTTCGCCTTAATTCCGGCGTTGAGCAACGCCGGCAGTGCGGTCATTCGCGCATTATTTATCACGGTATATGTGTTGACCGGGATCGTCACCGTCATTCGTTTCCCATACCCAATGCGCATGGGAGTCTTTCTTCTCAGCATCTATGCGCTGGGTCTTGGTGAATTATTCACCCATGGCATTCTGGGCGACAGTCTGTTCTTCTTTCTGGGACTTCTTGTTTTCGCCACCCTGCTATTCTCCCCGCAAGCCGGCGTTATTGCAATTGTCGTGGATATTCTCACGTTTGCGGTGGTAGGCTGGTTCATGCTGGGCGGGCAGATCATTCCGATCAATCCCAACGCATCGCCGTCGAACATCGGTGATTGGATCAGCGCGGGCGCGGCGCTCATCATGTTTGGGGTGGTGATCATCCTGGGATTCCAGCAGTTGGAAACCTCCATCCGTGAGGCGCAAAAACAGATCGAAACCACACTGGTCGAACTCAAAAACGAACGGAACAACCTGGAAAACAGCGTCACCGAGCGCACCCAACTGCTTCAAAAAGTGAATCGTGTCGGGCGCGCCATCACCGCCATCCTCGATCCGAATGAATTATTGAACCATGCCGCCTACCTGATCAGCGACGAATTCGAATGTTATTACACAGCCGTTTTCCTGATTGACGCAACCGATCAATGGGCAGAACTCAAAGCGGCCACCGGAGATGCAGGCAGGGTGCTGATCGAAAATAAACATCACCTGAATATCAACGGAAAGAACGCGATCGGCCTGGTCATACGAACAAGACAGGCGCGCATCTTTCCCGACCCCGGGGCTGATTCCGTCCGATTTGACAATCCTCTGCTCCCGTACACACGCGCCCAAATCGTGCTCCCGCTTTCCATTGGCGACCGTGTAATCGGCGCCATCGAACTGCATTCAACGAAAGAAAACGCGTTCGCCCGGCAGGATGTGGACGCATACCAAAACATGGCAAACCAGATCACGATTGCCATTGAGAACTCCCGTCTCTTCACAGAGGCCCAGCAGAGCCTTTCTGAAATGAGCGCCACCCAACAGCAATACCTGCAGGGCGCCTGGCTTTCGCTCGCTACCGACCAAAAACTCGAATATGCAGTGGGCGACAGCGAAACCCCGGGCAAACAGGAACTTGAGGTCCCCCTGACCTTGCGCGACCAGATCATTGGCCGCATCAATATGCTGAACGCGAACGATTGGACACCCGAACAAAAAAACCTGATCGAATCCGTTGCGGTGCAGGCCGCACTCGCCCTGGAAAACGCCCGTCTCGTGGAGGAAAGCCAGTCCATTGCCATGCGGGAGAGGCTGGTGAACGAAATCACGTCGAAAGTTTGGGCCTCTACAACGATAGACAGCATTCTCCAAACCACCGTCAGGGAATTGGGACGCGCACTGGAAGCGGCCGAAGTTAATATAGAAGTATCAATGAGCGATGACAATGAATAGAAAGAGTCCAATTTCACAGCCGGCCAATCCCGATACCACTGGTTCGTCCGCCTTTGACTATAAAGGATGGCGCGAACAGTTCATCACGGCCGTTTTGCGCATCGCCTGTGTGCTTGGCGCCGCTTTGATGGCAATTTCATTCCCCACGGCAACGCCCACCGACCGCATTTTATTTATCGGCCTGTATCTCCTTCTGCTTACAATTACGCTTTTGAAGACCCCCTATTTGGTCCGCGCCTTCAGCCTGCTTTTTATGATCTTTACTGTTGGCACAAATTCAATCCTCGCGTGGGGCCCCTGGCTGGATGGAAGCGTTTTCTTCATCGGATTTATCATTCTTTCCGCCCTGCTGTTCGATCAACGGGTTGATATCTTTGCGTTGGGGATCAGCATTATTACATTTATCGTCATAGCCGTTGTCCAGCAATTGGGCATCTACAGGCTTTCGGCCCCCGGCGTACCCCCCACCGTACCCGTGGATTGGATCGCCTACGTGATTGATTTCTCGATCACAAGCCTGGTGCTCATCGCTGCAATCAACCAGTTCAAAGGGGCGCTTGTTCGTGTCATTCAGGAAACACAAAACGCATTCGGCGCCCTCACCATGGAACGTGAGCGGCTGGAAGACAGGGTGCGCGAACGCACAGAGGAATTGGAAACACGCGCCGCGCAACTTCGCTCGTCCACCGCCGTTACCAGGACAGTGGCTGAAATTCAAAACATTTCCGAATTGATGGATACCGCGGTTAATTTAATATCGGAGCAATTCGGATATTATCACGCCGGCCTCTACCTGTTGGACGAACGCAGGAAAACCGCTTTCCTTCAGGCGGCCTCCTCCATTGCAGGGAAACAGATTGTCGGGCAGGGCTTCCGCATCGAGCCAAACAGATTGAACATGACCAATCTCGTCATCGAACAAAAGAGGGCTCAAATCGCGCTGGATATCGGCGATACAAATTTCATCCGCGACCCGAATTTCCCGCTCACCCGCTCGCGTATCATGCTTCCGCTCACCGTTCGCGGTCAGGTGATCGGCATCCTGGATATTCACTCGGACCAATTGAAAGCCTTCGATGCGCAGGATGCCGAAGTACTTCAAACCCTTGCCGACCTGATCGCCATTTCCATTGATAACGTCCGCCTGATTGACGAAACCAAAAGCCTGGTCTATGAATTGGAGGCAAACACGACCCTGCAAACGCGCGATACGTGGTCGAAATTTACAAGCCGTCACAGGCCCGCTTATCAATACACGCCGGCCGGCATCCGCCCGCTCTTTTCCAGCCCCAAAGCCGATGGCGCCGACGGGCTCCGCGTTCCGCTGGTTCTGCATGGACAAAACATAGGCAATATCCTGCTCAAGAGAAAGGGTATTTCAACTGTCTGGTCGGAACGCGAACGAATTCTGGTCGAAAAAGTCGCGGACCAGGTGGCGCTTGCGCTCGAAAACAGCCGCCTCGTGGACGAAACGCAGAAAAACGCCACACGCAACCAGGTGATTGCGAACATCTCGTCCCGCGTTCGCGAAACGCTCGATGTCGAATCTGTGGTGCGCACAGCCACCACGGAACTGCGCCGCGTGTTTGACCTGAAGGAAGCAGAGATCAGCATCGGCGCACCGCAGGCGGAAATCCTCCCGCCAAGAAAAACAACAAGTTCACTGCGGTTAAAGTAATTTGCAAAGGAAAGTGACATGCGACCCCGCATTTCCCAGCCGACATCCAATTCAACGATACAGCCTCCAGTGAGAGGAGCCTTCGGCCGCCGCGTGAGCCTGCGGGTC
>JBBIUO010000199.1:0-7663 GCA_037440205.1 Chloroflexota bacterium | reverse complement strand
GAAGTGACTCGCGCGCAAATGGCGGTTTTTCTGTTGCGGAGCAAGTACGGCGGCGGGTATACTCCACCCCCGGCGACGGGCACGGCGTTTGCCGATGTCCCCGCTGATTATTGGGCCGCGGCGTGGATCGAGCAATTGGCCGCGGAGGGAATCACCTCCGGTTGCGGCGGCGGTAATTTCTGCCCGGAATCCTCCGTCACCCGCGCGCAGATGGCGGTATTTTTGGTGAAGTCCTTCAACCTGCCGTGACAATTTTTCAACCACCAGGGAAACAAAGGATCACGAAAGCGTAGTAACCGCTTCGCGTCAGTCGTTCGGGCAAAAAGCGACTGAAGTCGCCACTACGAAGACTTTTCGTGAAGTACTGATAATGCCTTTGTGACCCTTCGTGTCCCTTCGTGGTTAACACTTTCTCGTCAGAAACGAAAGTCCAGTATTTTTTGGAGAGGCAATTTAACCTGTGGATAAAAACAAAAAGAAAACCATCCTGGTGGCAGGATATTACGGGTTTGGAAACGTCGGCGACGAAGCCATTTTAAGCGCCATGCTCACGAACCTGCGCAAAGAGCGGCAGGACCTTGATTTCATTGTGATCTCCTCCAACCCGGAAGAGACCGCGTCCAGTCATCGCGTCCGTTCGGTGCATTGGAAGGATATCAACGCCCTGTTGAACGCCGCCTGCGAAAGCGATCTGGTGATTCTCGGCGGCGGGGGAATCTTTCAGGATTATTGGGGAACACCGCCAGATACGCAATTGACCGAGTTTCACTGGGGAATTTCATACTACAGCAGTATCGGCCTGCTGGCTTCTTTATACGATAAGCCGTTCATGATCTATTCCGTCGGCATCGGGCCGCTCCTCACCGAAGAGGGAAAACGCTGGACGCGGCTGGCTTTTGAACTTGCCGATGCTTCCACGGTGCGCGACGTTGAATCACAGGATCTTCTGGCTTCGCTTGGATTCCCGAAGAAACAAATTTTAATTCGTCCTGATCCCGCGCTCAACCTTTCATCCAAATCCAAAGCCGCGGCGGATATTTTCACTGCCGAAGGAATCGTTCCAAAGGAAAGACCGATTGTCGGTGTGTGCATCCGTAACTGGACGGAGGGCGCGAAAGCCGGCGGCTGGAAACAGGAACTGGCGGACGCGCTGGATCATTTCCTTGCGAATCACAACGCCCGGATCGTTTTCATCCCGTTCCAGGTGGGCGAACACGAGTTGGAAAACGATCACACCGCTTCGATGGAAGTGGCCTCGATGATGCAGAACACCGAACACGTCCACGTTCTGCCGCAAGCCTATTCCCCGGAAGTGGTGAATGGATTGATCGCCCGCTGCCGGGCGCTGGTCGGGATGCGCCTGCATTCCCTCGTGTTTGCCGCCAGCACAGGGATTCCCGCCGTCGCATTGGTCTACGATCCCAAAGTTGCGAATCTCATGCGCTCGCTCGGCCTCTCCAAATATGCGCTCGATCTTCAGACCATGGATGTGAATCAACTGGCCGGAGCGTTCGATGCCCTTTGGACGAATCAAAAACAGGTCCGCGAGTCGCTTGCCCAGCGCGGTGGACGTCTCAAACAATTGGCGCAGGCGAATACGACTTTAGCGTTGAAACTGCTCGATCAAAAAACAAAGCGGATCGAAAAACCGGTCGCTCTTAACCTGATTCGGGAGCTGGCCATCCGTCAGACCGGCGCTTTCGCTGTCAGGGAGAAAGATGCGCAGAGATTGACCGCGCAGGTGGCCGATCTGAATCAACAGGTGGCGAACCAACTGGCGCAGATCGCCATCAACGAGTACGAGATAGACCGCATTCAAAAGATCGTGGATTACCAGCAATATCAATTGCACGAGATCATCCACAGCAACACGTGGAAACTGGCGCAGATCTTCCAGAAGTTGCGGGTGACTCTCATCCCGCTTGGGAGCCGCCGCGAGAAACTGGCGAAGTTCCTTTTCAACTGGTTTTTCCGCAAGCCGCGGGCACTGCTCAACCGCATCCGCACTTCGATACGAACGAACGGTTTGTTCGGCGCGATCCTGAAGGGATTTGTCGCCATCTGGGTGGCGCTCACGTACCCGATCAAGAAGGCCATCTTCAAGCAACGATATGAACGCGAATTGAAGGAATTGGAAACCATCATCGCCGGTCACAACGGCTTCTTCGATCTGTTCCACATCCCGATGGGTTGGAACACGATGTTATTCCAACGCTTTCAGCATGTCTCGCTTCAGTCTGCCAAAATGGGCGGGATCGCCATCTACGGCGGACATCCCACCGTGGACAAGGATGTCTTTGTGTATAAAAAAGCCGCCGAGAATTTATACGTCTTCAAGGCGACCGACCCGCAGATCACGAACCGCATCCTCGATGCGCTGGAAAAGAAGGGCGGGCATACCATCCTGCGGATCGAATCCATTGACCTTGTCACAACAGCGGAGGATGTGGAGAATTTCCTTCGGCGCGGCTTCAAGGTGGTCTATGAATACATTGACGAGATCAGTCCGCACATCACCGGCAGCGTGCCTGACCTTGTGCATGAGCGTCACGAGGCGTTGTTGAAAAACGAGCAGGTCATCGTTGTAGCCACCTCCGATCAATTGTACGAGGAGGTTCACCGCCAGCGCACGAAGAATTTCGTCCTGAGCACGAACGGCGTTGACCTCGATAACTGGCGCATTCCCAAAGGTGAACCGCCGCAGGATATGAAACCCGCGTTGAACGGAAACCCAATCGTTGCCTATCACGGCGCGCTGGCAAGATGGATTGACTACGATCTTCTGCGCATGATCGCCGATGAAGGCAGTTACGAATTGGTGTTGATCGGCCACGAACACGACGGCGAGTTCGAGAAAAGCGGATTAAAGGCCCATCCCCACGTCCATTTCCTCGGAAGCAAGACCTACTCGACGTTAAATTCTTATGCGATCCATTACGACATCACCATTCTGCCGTTCAAGAAAACAAATCTCACCGATGCGGTTTCCCCGGTGAAAATCTTCGAATACATGGCGGCGCTCAAACCCATCGTCACCACCGACCTGCGGGAGTGCAAAAAATACAAATCCTGCCTTGTGGCGGAAAATAACGAGGAGTTCATGATGCAATTGAAACGCGCTGTGGACCTCAGGAGCGACCCTGAGTATCTCAACACGCTCGATACCGAAGCAAGGGAAAATTCCTGGGAACACAAAACGCTTGAAATCCTGAAACTGGCCGGGGTGCAATTGTGATCTCCCGTTTCTTTCAATTCGCGCTCCGGCTTTACCGGAAACTGCCCCTCCCCGAACCGTTGAGGCGGAATCTTTCCATCCTCTCGCGCCGCATTTTTCCTCCGCGCAATGCCCCGGCCGCCATGCCTGAGCAGGTGAAAACAAAATTGTACGAGCAGTACGTCCAGCAGATTCTCTCCATCCCCGATAAAACAGACGAATACGTTGAACTCGCCCCGGATGCCTATGAACGAAAAGACGGCGACCCGATGGTGTTGGCCTATTACCTGCCGCAATTTCACCCGACGCCGGAAAATGACAAGTGGTGGGGACGCGGCACCACAGAATGGCATAACGTTGCAAAAGCCGTCCCGCAATATGTGGGACATTACCAGCCGCGCCTGCCGGGTGAGTTGGGAGCATACGATCTCCGCCTGACCGAAAACATCGCCCGCCAGATCGAATTGGCAAAGACACACGGCATCTATGGTTTCTCCTTTTACTATTACTGGTTCGACGGCAGACGCCTGCTCGACAAACCGCTGGATGCCTTTTTGAACGACCCGAGTCTCGACTTTCCCTTTTGCCTGTGCTGGGCAAACGAATCATGGACCCGCCGTTTCGACGGAACCAGCGGCGAGATCATCATGTACCAAAACGAATCTGTCGAAAGTTACAAGGCCTTCATCGAAAGCATCAAACCTTATGCGGCGGATAAACGCTACATCCGCGTGGATGGCCGCCCGGTGTTGATCGTCTACCGCCCGTCCTTCGTCCCCGATTGCCCGAATGTCCTCGCGCACTGGCGTTCCTGGTGTGAAAAGGAGGGACTCGGCAATCCCTACATCATCGCCGTCAAGGAAAACACCTTCGATGGCGACCTGCTGGCTCTCGGCTTCGATGCCCAAAGCGAATTCCACCCCGGCACGGTCTTCCGCTATTGCAGGGACATCACCCGCGAGATCAACTTCATGCGGGACGACTTTGGCGGCATCGTCCTCGATTACGTTGACCTGGTGAAAAACAAAAAATACAGGATGTTCCAGGCGAAAAAACTGTACCGCGCCATCATGCCGATGTGGGACAACACCCCGCGCCGCAATAACACGCCCATGATCTACGAAGGCGCGAGTCCCGCCTTGTACAAGGAATGGCTCATGGACATCCTGCTCGAAACCCGCGATAACCGGGAACTCGACGCTCCTTTTGTCTTCGTCAACGCCTGGAATGAATGGGGCGAGTGCGCCTACCTCGAACCCGACCGCAAATACGGCTACGCATTTTTGCAAGCCACGAGGGAAGCCATCGAAGAAACCCGCAACATCGAAGGCGAATAGATTCTTTCCTTCGTGCTCCTTTGTGACCCTTTGTGGTTCACGCTTCCATGAACTCTCAACCGCTCATCTCCATCGTCCTTGTCGCCTGGAACAGCGCGGATTACCTGCCTCGTTGCTTCGAGAGTCTCCTCGCGCAAACGGTTCAGGATTTCGAAGTCGTCGTTGTGGATAACGGTTCCAAAGATGACGGTTGTATCGGCTTGCAGGAAAAATATCCCAGCCTCACTTTGCGCGTGGAACGCCTCGACTCGAATCATGGCTTTGCATTTTCGAACAACCTCGGCGCAAAACTCGCCCGCGGCGAATGGCTTGCCTTGCTCAACACCGATGCCTTTCCCGAACCTGACTGGCTGGAGCGTCTGCTTGAAGCGGCGCACGCGCATCCCAACGCCTCTTTCTCTTCGCGGCAGATTCAAGCCAATGCGCCCGAATTGCTGGATGGCGAAGGCGATGTCTATCACGTCAGCGGACTCGCGTGGAGAAAAAATTACGAAGCGCGCCTGTATCCGCTGAATGAAATTCAGGAAGTGTTCAGCGCGTGCGGCGCGGCGGCGTTTTATCCGCGCCAGGCATTTCTCGACGCGGGCGGCTTCGACGAAGATTTTCTTGCCTATCAGGAGGATGTTGACCTCGGCTTTCGCCTCCGCCTGCGCGGATTGACCTGTTACATGGTCCCTCGCGCGGTGGTTCATCACGTCGGCTCGGTCACCTTCGGCAAAAAAAGCGACTTCTCCATTTATCACGGCCACCGCAACCTGGTGTGGACGTACGTCAAAGACATGCCGCCTGTGCTATTCTGGTTTTATCTTCCACTTCACATCTTCATCAATTTTTTCTTTTCGATCTATTTTACTTTTCGCGGGCAGGCCAGCGCCATCTGGCGCGCAAAAGTGGATGCGCTTCGCGGACTTCCCCTCATGCTCAAAAAACGCCGCGCAATTCAACAAAACAGAATGGCATCAACCTCCGATCTCCATCGCGCCATGTCGCGGGACTGGCTGGCCCCATTTTTGACATTTCTAAAACGCAACGTTGATAAATCATGAAACCTGACATTTCGATCTGCATCACGAATTACAACGCGAAGGATTTTCTGCTCGACTGTCTCGCTTCCATCTACGGGACAGTTGATACGCTTTCCTTTGAAATTGTCATCGTGGACAATTTCTCCGGCGACGGCGCGCCCGAAATGCTCCGCGAAAAATTCCCCGATGTAAAACTCATCACCAACCCCGGCAACACCGGCTTCACCCGACCATACAATCAGGCCATGCGCGCAACCCAGGGACGGTACGTCGTGATCCTCAACCCGGATACGATCCTGTTCCCGAACACATTTGCCGAACTGGCGGGCTTTTTGGATTCACATCCCGAAGTTGGCATTGTTGGCCCGAAGGTTTTGAATCGCGACGGCACGCTTCAAAAACAATGCCGCCGCAGTGAAGCCCGTCCGTGGGATGCCATTTGCTATTTTTCGGGTCTCTCGCGCCTCTTCCCAAACGACAAACGCTTTGCCGGTTATCTGATGACCTACCTCCCCGAAGATCAAACCCACGAAGCGGAAGCAGTTTCCGGGTCCTGTATGATGATCCGCCGCGAGGTCATCGAGCAGATCGGCTATCTCGATGAAAATTTCTTCGCCTATCAGGAAGACAGCGATTACTGTCGCCGCGCCCGTCTCGATGGCTGGAAGATTTTCTACCATCCATCGGCGCAGATCACGCACTACGGCGGCGAAGGCGGCTCGAAGGTCCAGCCGTTTCGCACCATCTTCGAATGGCACCGCTCTTATTACCTTTATTATCGCAAGCACTTTGCCCGCGATTATTTCTTTTTGTTCAATGGCATATATTATCTTGCGATGCTTGCCAAACTGGGGATAAGCCTTTTTGCAAACCTGTTCCGCAAAAAGAAAGTGATCAGCACGCCCAAGCCGTAGAATGCTCACCAACCTCTAGTAAAATTCTACATAAATCTACATTGTCAAATCCGCCCTAAAAAGTAGAATTCAACCATCGGAGGCGAGGGCGTGCAAAACGCCCTTGCCTTGTTTAATGAAATCTTGCTGTCGCGATTCATTCTCACCATCCATCAAGCTACTCGACGACCCAACCATCAAACCATCCAACTACCAGACCATGCTCCTCAAACGCCTCCAACTTGCCCTCATTCACACCGCCATCGCCGTCACACTCGTGCCGATCAACAGCACCCTCAACCGCGTGATGATCTACGACCTCGGCATCCCCAAAACCCTTTTCACCATTCTCGCCATCTTCCCGTATTTGCTCGCGCCCATTCAAGTTGCCATTGGCTCGTTCTCAGACCGTCATCCCATCGCGGGTTATCGCCGCTCGCCGTACATCCTCGCAGGACTCATTCTCTGCGTCGTCGGTGTTGCAGTCTCACCGCAGGTGGCTGTGCTCATCGGCAAAAATTTCACCCTCGGCATCCTCACTGGCATCCTCGCCTTTGGCGCGTGGGGCATGGGCTACAACCTCTCTGCCGTGTGCTACCTTTCGCTCGCTTCCGAACTCTCCGGCGAAAAGGGACGCGGCAAAACCGTTGCGGTCATGTTCACCATCATGGTCGTCGGTTTGATTGCGACAGGAATCAGCCTCAGCCGCATGGTAACGAAATACGACCCCGAATTGCTTTCGCGCGCGTTCATCATCGTCGCCGCTTCCGCCCTGACCCTGGGCCTGCTCGGCCTCTTCAGGCTGGAACCTCGTTCGGGCAGACTCTCCCCAACCTCCCGCGCTGACACTCACACCGTCAAAGAGATGACCGCCGCCATCACCGCCAACCCCGTCGCAAAGATATTCTTCGTCTATCTCCTTTTGCTTCTCGCCGCCATTCTTGGTCAGGACGTTTTGCTCGAACCCTTCGGCGCGCAAGCCTTCGGCATGACCCTCGAACAGACCTCGCGCATCGTTTCCATCAGTAGTACATTTACATTGATCGCCTTCATCATCGCCGGCGCATTGGAAGGACGCGCCCCCAAAAAAGTGATTGCCCAAATCGGCAACATCGGCGCATTGACCGGGTTCATCGTCATCGTCATCAGCGGACTCATTGCGAGCAAATCGTCTTTTTATCTCTGAATTACCCT
>JBBIUO010000198.1:0-7683 GCA_037440205.1 Chloroflexota bacterium | reverse complement strand
AACCATCAGGCTGGCATCGAGGCTGGCATCGGGCAGGAGGATGACGATCTCCTCCCCGCCGTAGCGCCCCACAAGGTCAATCTCCCGAACGCATTTTTTGCAATACGAGGCCAGTTCCTTCAACACCTTGTCGCCGGCGTCGTGGCCGTGGGTATCGTTGACGTTTTTGAAATGGTCAATATCAATCATGATGCACGAAAAATCCCGCCTGCCCGAAACCGAGTCGTTGAATTTATTTTCGCCCGCCAGGAACAACCCCCGGCGATTCAGAATGCCGGTAAGCGGATCAATGAGCGCCTGATCCTGCGTCGCCTTGAAAATGCGCGCGTTCTCCAGCGCAATGGAAACCTGGTCCGCAAACGTCACGGCAAGGTTTATGTCATCGGTGGTGAAGTGGTTGACCTCGGCGCTGTCTATGGCGAGCAGTCCGATGATCTTATTCTGCAACATAAGCGGTACGCCCAGCCAGGAATGAATGTGGTTATGGGGCGGTTTATTGAAGGCTTCGTATACCTTTCCCGCATCCGCAAGGATGTACGGCGTTCTTGTCGCGATCACCACGCTGTTCGGGTTCTCGGCTGGGATGGGAAACCGTATGCCGATCACATCGCCGGGGTTATCCCAGCCCCGCCCGCCGATGATCTCCAGTTCGTTCCCATCCAGCAATTGAACGGAGGCGCTGTCGTACGGCACGACCTTGTTCAATTCGTCGAGGATGTGGTTCACAGCCTCTCCCATTTCAAGGGTTCCGGAAACCGCCGCGCCCGCCTTTCGCAGGGTTTCAGAGGTATCGGCGCGGCGCTGGGCCTGTTCCATGGCCTTGAACTTCTCGAAGGCCAGCGCGATCAAACCGGAAGCCTGTTCGCAAATAGCGATCTCCTCCGGCGGAAAGCGGTGAAGCTGTTTGAAGGAGAGGATGATGGCGCCCAGTTTGTGCTGCCGCGCGGTCAGCGGCAGGACGATCAACGAACGCGCCGGGCAAATCTTTGCAATTTCATCTTCGAAATAGGGCGACGTATATACATCATCCACCACAAGGGTGTAGCGGTGGTTCAAGGCCAGTTCCGAAATGGTGTATCCGCCGGAAACAGGTTGATGGGCAAGGTAGGTATCTCGGCTGGTTCCGTACGAAGCAAGGGGCGGGACCTGCGTGCCGGCTTCGTCCCACAAGGTGATGAAACACTCATCGGCGGAGATCAACCCGGTCATGCGGCCCACCAGGTCTTCCGCCATGGCCCTCAGGGTCCCGGCCCGCAACGCTTCGCGCACAATATCCTGCAAAAGACTCAAGGCATTCTGCCTGCGGAATAATTTTTGTTCCGCGCGGGCGCGGGATTCCGCCGAACCCAAAATACTGGCAATGGTGCGCAGGGCCTTCATTTCCATGCCGGTCCAGTGTCGTTTCGTCCTGCATTCATCGAACATGACAAACCCCCACCACTGGTTTTCAACAAAGATCGGCATGACGGCCACGGACACACTCCCCTGCGCCCTGAGCAATCCCTGTTCAGACTCGGGAAATTCCTCCACCAGGCCGTGAATCCAAAGGTCCTGGGAGAGTTGTTTTTCCCACCGGCTGAATCCGGCCTGCCGGAGCGGCACGTGCTGTAAGCCGGGGTTGTTGATCTGCGGGGTTGCATCGGGCGCGGCCCATTCGTAGCACAGGCTCGAATGCAACACATTTTTCTCATCCCTGTAATTCATCGCCACATAAATACGGCTGACGTTTACAGCCTGGCCGATCTTTTCCAGCACCACAGGAATGCTGTGCTCCCATGCGCTCTCCTTCAGGAACTGTTCCGCCGAAAGGCTGATGGCCGACATGATGGCCTCCCGGCGGCTGAGGGCATTTTCCACCTCCTTGCGCTCGGTGATGTCGTGCAGGGTGATGATATTGTCGGGCTTTGCAGACGTTGCCGTTGAGCCGCGCGCCATGACGGGGGAAACGGTCGCTTCGAAAACTGTCGGCTGGTTGCCTTCGCTGATCATGATCTCGGCCCGGTGTTCCGTCCCCGTTATGAACGGCTTGAGCTTCTCCCAATAGATTTCCGAAATGACCGAAAGCGGCTGGCCAATCGCCCCGGCCTCGGTGCGGCCCAGTAATTTTTCCGCAATCGGGTTGAGGTACAGGACGCGTTGATTCGAGTTCAGGGCGATGACCCCGTCCTTCATGTTCTTCAGCACACTGAGGTGTTCGAGCGGCAATATCTCCAGCAGGCGAAAGCGTATGATCGCCCACGAAAGCCCGAGCCCGGTCGGCAGAAATAACAGCGGTGTGATATCGAGGTTCGGGATGGGATCCATGATGCCGGCAAATACCAGGCGCCCGATCCACGGCGTGAGGATGCCCAAAATGACCAACCCAACCTGGACGCGGTAGATGCCCGGTCTCTGGATCATTTCCATGGTGAGCAGGATGCTCGCAAAGATCACCAGCAGGTAGGAAAAAACAAGTTGTATCCAAAAGAACAGGCCGTATCGCACATTCAGCAGTTTGAGGCCGCTTGTTTCAACCAGCGCCGCCCTGTTCCACATCAGGTTGTGGGATTCATTCGTCCAAACAAGGCCCAGAATCACAAAGGGAATCGCCCAAAGCAGGAGGCGGGTGCGCAGGGCGAGAAAATGACTGTTGCCCGTGAACTCGAGCGCGAAGAACAAAAGGAAAACGGGAATGGTCACGATCCCGATATATTCGATTTTCCTGAGAAGCAGTTTTACAGCGAGATCGGGAAGGAATATTTCCAGGCCGTAGGCAAACGACCAGATGGACATGCCAAGCATCGCCCAGGCAAACGGCGTGACCGCCACCGCGGGGCGTTTGCGCCATGCGTGCAGTCCCAGCCAGATGAAGGGAATGGCGGCCAGGAGGTAAAGGAACGAGACATAAAGATGGGGTTCCGAAAGGTTTTGCATATTGCTATTGCACGTTCATACCATCTTGTACTGCACACGTGCCCTGGCGGGCAGTGCCAGGGAAATTCATTTTGCGCCCGCGCGGGCAGGACAAATTTCTCTGGCACTGCCCGCCGGGAGAGAAAAATGAGTTCTCATGAGTCTTTTCTCGGAGGTCTCTGCGATCTCTGTGGCGAAAAAGGACAAGACAGAACCGCAATTTGTGAGCGTACAAGGTATAACAGCGATATTGCGAATCATCTTTCAAACTGAATGAAACACCGCGCACATGTTCCATCACAGTGCGCGGGTCGAAGAATTTTACAAAATCACCAGTTGCGGATTGACCACATACTGCCACCAATTATTGTGGATTCCGTTTTTGCGGCCCGCCACGTGCGGGAAGTGACTGAACCACCACTTGTGATGTTCGCGGATGTCGCCGCTTCCCCACTCGGAAGGCCCCACCGTCCGCACATCCCCTTTGAAGTTGGGAAAGTTCAACAGCGAGTCGTAACACTCGCTTTGCACCGGGGTGGGATTATTCCAGTCGTAGTCCCTCTGGCTGTTGGGGGCAAAATGGACATTTCCACATGCCGCCTTGCCCGGCGCGACCTTGTCATATTGAATGAAGCGTTTCCATAGGTTCGCGCTCCCCGTCAATTTGCTGAATGTCTTTTCCATGATTGACTCGGCGCGATGACCGTAGGACTCTTCCATCTCGCCGATGTATCGCTCATAGGAAAAACCCATCACCACAAAACGCCGCTTGCCCGCCTCCGTATTTTTCAACGACGGGGAATTGCACCAGAACGCGCCCGGCCCGCCCATCGAGGATTCATAAAAGCCCGCGTGCGGAAAGCCGAAGACCCACACTTCATCAATTTCATTCCTCGCCACCCGTTGCAGGATGTTGTATTTGCTGATGATGGCATTGTAGTTGACTTCCTGCGGCACATGCGGCGAGGCCGTTCCGCGCAAAACATCCATGTAGGTCTGCGGCGTGTAACGAAAGCCATCGGTCTTGGCGGGGAATTCGTCCACATCCACGCGCTGGACGATCTGATAACGAGCCATGCCGTTGCTGATCTGGAGAATGTCCGCCATGAAGCCGGTGATCAGGTCGGCGGAGCGATACCATTTCTGTTGCTGGGAAAGCGTGACGCCGGTGGTCTTGTCCATCACAGGGTCGTACACGATCACCAGCACCTTGCTCTGCGTGATTTGTGCGGGTTCGTTCGCGCTGTCCGCCGGATAGCTCGACCGGGCGGGCTTGAACAAGTTGGAGAGCGCGTTGAAAAGATTGGACATCATTTCTCCTTATGGCATGTCGGTTGCAAAATAAACCTGCCCGTTCACCGCAAGATACAAAATATGATTCGGGCCGACGGCAATCGCGCCGACAGGCCCGGACGGAATCGGGTTGGATTGCCCGGTCGTGGGGCGGAATTGGTTTTGCAATTCGAGCGAACGGGGCACAAAGCGGAAGACGCCCTGCGTATCCGCATCCAGCAAAAGGATGGATTGATCCGGCAATGCGGTGAACAGGACTTGTGTGAAGTGCGCGGTTCCGAACAGATCCGTATCCTGGTACGCCGCAATCGGGTTGATCAGCGGCGACGGATCCTGGCACCGCGTCGGCACCGATTCGACCCGGCTGTACGAGCAGGTGGAGAGATGCCCATCGCCGTGAAGCATGTACAGGTCGTCGCCGGAAACGACGAGATCGATCACATCCTGTCGTTCGGGAGTCTGCCCGCCGAAGAAAAAATACGGGCGGTCAACGAAGGTCCCATCCCGGCCGGTGTAAACCCACACGGCACGCGACATGGAATCCAACACGTACAAATTGCCGCTGTCCAGCACAAAGGCGGTCACACGTCCCCAATTCGTATCCGGCGTGGGAAGCGGAATGGCCTGCGCCACCTGGCCCGGCGCGCAATATAAAAGATTCCCCGCCGCATCCACGCCGAGCAATGTCGCGTTGATCGAATTCAGCGTGGGCATGGCAAGGATATCCACAAGCGGGCCGACGGTGTATCCCCCGTACACGCCCTGCTTGCAATTGAAGGTCGAATCCAATTCAAAGCCGCGGCGGTTGCCTGCCGGGGTTGCGCGGAGCGCTTCGCCGTTTGCGGCATTCAGCAGGAACAGGTCCGTTTCGCTGGCGGCCATGCGGCTGATATCGATTCCCAAATTCGCGCTGAACGCGGGATTGAATTGCAGGCGCGTAATGCCCAGCAATTTATCGAGGTTCGTCTCCGCCTCCTGCCGCAACACGATGGTATCGGAAGTGGAATGATAAATGGCCTCCGCTCTGTCCACGTACAACAAAACATTTTTCCATGATTCCCGTTGTTCGATGGGATTCGTCAACGCCGATGCCTGCGCGCTCATTTTCCTTGCCTGATCGAGGAATTCCTCATATTGCGGACTCTGCCCGTATTTTGTGTACACCACAAACAACACAACCACCACGATCACCGGCACGATGATGGAAATGGCGAACATGGAAAAATTGGATGCCGCAAACGAGTCCCCCGCATCGGAATTGGGAAGCAGGCGCGGCAGGAAGTTTCGCAGTTTCTCGCCGATGGTCTGGTTGATGCGGCGGGTGGATTGGATTCCCGTTGCAAGCGCCTTCGCCGTCTGGCGTGTCATTTGCGAAGGCTCGCGCGGCGCCTCGGGCTCTTTTATAGGCTCGATGACCTTTTCTTCATCGGGGATTTCCTCCTGCGATTCGGTTGAACCGTTGTCTTCCAAAACGGGATTTGCCTGTGACTGCATTCTTGGAATGGATGCGGGAAAATCACGTTGCGCGGTGTTGCGCGGCAGGCTCGCCAAAGGATTGGAACGGGACTGTTCGGTTTCATGCTCCGGCGGAATCGCGTATGCCGATGGTTGAAGCACGTGCGCCGAGGGTGAAGAAACTTCGGGCGTTTCGTTCTGCGCCGCGGGCGCATTGACGGAGTCAACCTGCTGAGGGGTGGATAATGCCTCTTGGCGTTGTGGCAGGCCGGGGGTTGGGTGTGAAGCGGGTTCCTCCTTCTTCTTCGCTTCGATGAATCCATCCAATAATTTCAATTTGCCTGGGCCGTCCGTCGCCTGCATCAGAACCGCGTTCAAATCCACGCTGGTGAGGGTGGTCAACCTGCGGCGCATCGCATCCAATGACGAGGGGGCGGGATCGTTGAGCGTGCTATCCCAGGCATCGGGCGCGCGCCCTAAAAAAAGCAAACGGTCACCGGCGCTCAACGTGAACTGCGCGTAATGCACATTCAAAGTCTGGCTTCCGCCCAGGCCTTTGCCGGAAACAGCGGGTTCGAAAACGTGGCGCGTGGCTTCGTGGCCGAACCAATAAGCGTGCATGGGACCGCTCAACGCAAGCGTGCACTGCGATTCACGAAGCGCCGCAAGCGTGAGCCAGCCAATCGCATACTGGCCGCGCGCGCTCGAAGACATGTTGCGGTCGAGCAAAGTCTTGTTCACGTGATCGGCGGCGGATCGCAATGAACTGGTGAGCGCGCCCGTGGTTTGAAAATAAACATTCGCCGCATCCTGCGCCACCTTCAAATATTCGCTTGTCGAAAAAACAGCATTGCCGGTCAACAGCAGGTACACGATCAGGCGGTCTTTTTCGCGCCCGCGCGCCGCATTTCGCGGAGGAGCAAGCGCAAGCAAACCCGGCAGGCTTGCAAGTTCCTGTCCGTTCACCCGGTAGATTGGAGCAAGAGTCAGATCGAGAGACATGTAAGAATAGTTCCTATTCCGCTATCATTATACTGGTAAAATTTGCGACCATGAAATATACGCTTCATAACGATTTTTCAGAAATTGATTCACGCGAATGGAACGATCTGCTATCGTGTTCGATGACGGACGTTCCATTTTTGCGTTACGAATACCAGCGCGCCTGGTGGGAACATCGCGGCGGCGGCGAATGGACAAACGCCAGACTTGTGCTGATCTCCGCGCGCGAAGATGAAAAACTCATCGGCATCGCGCCCCTCTTCATCGCGGAATACGACGGCCAGACCGCGCTTCTTTTAATTGGAAGCATCGAAATATCCGACTATCTTGATTTGATCGTGCGGATGGACGACCATGCGCGATTCATCTCCGGGCTGTTGGACTTCCTCGCTTCGCACCTGGCCGACAATTGGTCCGGCCTCGATTGGTACAACCTCCCCGATTCATCTCCCACCCTCGCCGCCCTCAAAGCGGAATCCGGGACTCGCGGCTGGACTCATCACGAGGAAATGTACCGCCCCACTCCGCGTATCATCTTGAACGGCAGTTTCGATGAATACCTCTCGCGCGTGGATAAAAAGCAACGTCACGAAATCCGCCGCAAACTGCGCCGCGTCGAGGAAAGCGGACGAGGCGCGCGCTGGTTCATCTCCGACATGGCCGATGTGGAAGCCGAGATCAATTCCTTCCTCCGCCTGATGGAGCAGGATGCAGGCAAGGCGGGCTTTTTGCACGAGCCGATGCGCGATCAAATGCGTGCGATCATCCGCGCCGCGCATGAAAACGGCTGGCTGTGGCTGGCCTTCCTTGAAGCCGACGGCCAGCGCATTGCGGCTTGTTTGAATTTCGATTACGGAAACAAAATCTGGGGGTACAACGCCGGGGTCAACCGCGCCTTCATGGACCTTTCTCCTGGCTGGGTGTTGCTCGCCTACGTGTTGCAATGGTGCTGTGAAAACAACCGCACCGAATTCGATTTCATGCGCGGCGACGAGGAATACAAATATCGCTTCGGCGCAGAGAACAAATATGTAATGCGGG
>JBBIUO010000197.1:0-7683 GCA_037440205.1 Chloroflexota bacterium | reverse complement strand
ATCCGCTGACGCCCCGCCAGGTTGATCACCAGCGCGTCCTGCCGCTGCGTTTCCAATCCCCACATCATCGCGCCGACAGAAACCATCACGAGCAGGACGAAGGCGAGGAAAAGAAAAGTTAATCTTCCCTGGAGGCTTTTGAACACGATTACATCCTTTGGCGATACGGCGCGCTTCCATTATACAACCATACATCCACAACGATCTGCCCCGTGGGGCATATATCATGTATACGGCTATACGTTTTAGCCGCGCCCATCCGTTGCATAATAGGCTGCAAATTCTCAACCCGCTCTGACCAAACATCAAGGCGAGTTATGTTTTCGAAATGCAAGCCCTCAAGCGGGAAAATCGTCGTATACTTCGCGCATGTCGCTTACAACAAACCTCCAAACCCACTTCGGCTTCGACTCCTTCCGCGCGAGACAGGAAGAAGCGATTCAGAATCTCCCCGCCATCATGCCCACGGGCGCAGGCAAATCACTCATCTCTATTGTCTTGCGGATTACGCCATCGTGGTCGCCTTCGACGCGGAGACGGGCGGCACCCGGACGGGCGTGCTGGCGTTCCCGCACCCGTTCAAAGAGCCGCCTGTAAAATTACCTGATTGGATGAAAGGAATGGCGGCTGAATTACCTGCAAAACCCAGCCAGCCAAATTTATTCTGATGTCCACCTATCCCGATTATGTCCATCAAATGTTGGCCCGCGCGCGGGACGAAGGCCAGTGGTATTGCGGACAGCCCGACGCGGCCGCGTTGTGTTTCGACATCCTCACGCTCTTCCCCGATTGCCAGGAAGCCAGCGATCTCGTTTATGAGCTCTTCTGTGACGAGTGGACAATCCACGATAATCGCGTCGCCCTCCAGCAAAACATTGACGAGTGGGACGACCGCCCGTGGCAACAGCGCCGCAGGCTGGCGTTGTCGTATCGCTTTATGAGCCGCTGGGATGGAAAGTACGAAGCCATGATGGAGCGCGGAGGTCCCAGGGATGTGCGCAGGATTCTCCACGAAGGCAAAATGGAATTGCTCGGCGCATATTGTTTGGGGGACGAGGAATGCACCGACTACGCCTGGTCCATCTTTGCCGAGGCCATCCAAAAAGCCAAAGATCCGCGCGCGACCCTGCATTGGATCGGCTGGCAATACGCCGACCTGGGATTCTTCGCCGATGCCGCTGAAGCATTGGGCGAATTGTGTTCCCGCTTCAACGATGAAAAAGCGCGACGTCTGCTTGCCGAAGTGATCTGGTGGCGCGACAATGCCCATCGCATCCCATGGGTTCCCCCGGCGGGCGACGGCTCGCGCTACGACCGCATGATGGAACACATTGACCCCTCCGCGCCGAAGACGAAGGATGAAGTGGAACGAATCCGCAGCGAAAATCAAAAGGAACGCATCGCACCCTACCATCCAAGCATTGACAAGGGACTGGCAAAACTGTTCGAGCGCTCCATCCCCGATAAAAAAGAATCGCCCGCCGTAACGGTTGTGGATTGGAGTTTTCTTGACAGGGACGATGGTCAGCCGGGCGAACCCGCCGATTGGGTGAAGAAGAACATCCAAAGGCTGGAAAGATGGGGGGAGGATGACGACCTTCACCAGGAAATGATCGCCGACATGAAAAACCGTCACCGCTGGACGCGCAACATCCCGCCGCCGTCCGCGCCGAAACGATACGACCCCAACGCGACGCCCTTCGATCCGGGCGAAATTCTTGGCGGGATGGATGATGGCGATCCGGACGATGAAGAATTGGATGACGATTAGAATAAAATGCAGAAAGGCACTTGAATATCACCCACATGTGCCTATAATGAGGTTGTCGTGAATCGTTTTTGATATTGCCGGCGGGGTGGCAAGGGAGAGGTCATAATGGATGTCAGGGAACATCCTGTTCCTGGCGGACGGAACCCAGTCGTTACAAGAGGGAGGCAATGGATTACTTTGAAGTCGTCAGGGAACGACAGACGAGGAACCATGCACCCTGCGGCGGGAAGTGGATCCGCAAGGGCTTATCATCGGCAGACAACGTTAGGACGACATTGATGCCATGAACAAGGATGTGATTCGCGCCATGCGTGCCGTGCCTCGCCGTGAATTTGTCCCGCCGGATTACGTGAACCAGGCCTCCGAGAATCGCCCCCTCCCCATCGGATTCGGGCAGACCATCTCGCAACCCTACATGGTTGAATGGATGACCGAACTGCTGGAACTACAGCCCGGTGAAAAGGTTTTGGAAGTTGGAACCGGTTCAGGCTATCAGGCGGCCATCCTGGCCGAGTTGGGCTTCGTGGATGTTTACACCATCGAGATCATCCCCGAATTAGCCAGGAATGCCGCAAAACGTTTGCAGGATTTGGGGTATACCAATGTGCATGTCAGGCAGGGGGACGGCTACTTCGGCTGGCCGGAATATGCCCCCTTCGATGCCATCATCGTCACTGCCGCACCCGAACATCTTCCCGATCCATTGACCGGGCAACTGGTCGAGGGCGGACGGATCGTCATCCCAATCGGCCCGCAGGGGTCGTATCAAAATTTATGGAAATACGTCAAGGAGCATGGGAAATTGAAGGCTCACAACATGGGCGGTGTGATCTTCGTGCGTTTCACCGGCCCCGGCGCGGAACAAAAGACCAGGTCAACCTCCTGATCCAATCACAGGCTGGGAATCGAAAACAGCCTCCTGATGCCCGGCGGCGCATCGCTCGATCACGGCCGCAAAACATCTCGCCTCGTCTACAACTTGAGTTCAGAGTTGGCTTCGCCGCTGATTACGTTGGCCTTCGCAGATTGCCCGGAAAGAATCCGCGTGAATTCGCGGAATTAGCGGCAAAGATTTTTGAAACACCAAACTCAAGAGAGGCATGGTCTTTTCCATGAACCTCACTCGCCGGTATAGGCGTCATGAAGTTCCTGCAAAAAGTGCGCCCGTTCCTCCAACTCCGCAAGTTTGCCGGAGGCATAGATCGAAGCCTCCTTCATCAGGCGTTTGGCTTCCTCTTCGGGTAGTTTCTGCAAGTCCTCCAACGTGTGACCCTTCCCTTTCAGATAGGCTTCGATGAGCGTCTTTTCCAGAACAGCGTGCATGTCTTCCATGAGCGGTTGGTTATTATCCATGGACATAAGCCACCTCCTTATTTGGGCTTTTCCATTTCTCGTTTTCGTTCCAGCGAACGCTTCACTAGTTTGAGTCGAAAATGGTCGGCGCGTTCGCGTTCGTCGAGCGCCATTTGAATGAAGTCCCGTTCCGCTTCGAGGCGCGGGATCAAAAAATGATCGAGCGCGTTCAAGCGTCGTGACGTGCGCTGAATCTCGTCACCCAATCGCGCCAGGCGCAATTCGGTTTCGGCAAGCTGGATGATGGCTTCGACCTCCCTTTCAAACGCGGATGCCGTTTCATCAATGCTGATCGAAGCGCCGGTGATCGAATACCCTCTCTCGAGGAATGAATGCGAAGCGCTTTTCTGCTCGATGTGAAGAGCCCGCACCCCCATCACGCTTCTTGTCGTGACCTCGAGACTGAATCCGCCACGAGAGGCCAAAGCCGCCGACCGGACCGATTCCGCCCCGGCCAGGGCCTCCGTCCGCGCAAGCGATTGACTCGCGTTCGCCGCAGAAACCTGAAGCGCGTCCGAGCGCTCCATGGCGATATCGGCTGTGCGCATGAACTCTCGCATCAACGCCGTGCGTTTTTGCTCCAGCAAATCGCGTCCCTGACTCGCCAGCGCGATCTGCGCCTTGCGCGCCAACAATTCCATACGGGTGACAGATACGTTGCTCATGGCATTTGCTCATGTCATTGCGAAGCTGCTGGTCGAGTAGGTCGAGTGTTCGTCCCGACCGTATCAAGACCAAGGCGACGAGGCAATCCTCTCGTAACAGCAGACTGCTTCGCCCCTTCAGGGCTCGCAGTGACATCATCGCTTGTGATACTGCTCGATAAACTCCTGCGGAATCCGTTTGAGCAATTCGGCGGGCATGGGCGTCAACAACTCCCAGGCGTGGATAAGGGTCTCAGCGATTTCGCGGTTGACCATGCCCTGCCCGATGAAATTCTCCTCAAATCGTTTTGCAAAATCCAGCACGCGGCGATCCTCGGCAGATAGCGCCGCTTCACCGATGATCGCCACCAATCGGCGCAAGTCGCGTCCTTCGGCGTACAACGCATACAGTTGATCGGCAACAGAGCGGTGATCGGCGCGGGTCTTGCCTTTGCCGATTCCCTCGTTCATCAAACGCGAGAGAGACGGCAGTACGTCAATGGGCGGATAGATTCCCTTGCGATGCAGATCGCGGCTCAACACGATCTGACCTTCGGTGATGTAGCCGGTCAAATCCGGGATGGGATGCGTGATATCGTCGTCGGGCATGGTGAGGATCATCAGTTGCGTCACCGAGCCGGGATTGCCGCGAATGCGTCCCGAACGTTCATACAAACTTGCCAGATCCGAATACATGTATCCCGGATAACCGCGCCTGCCCGGAACCTCTTCGCTGGCGGCGGCAATCTCGCGCAACGCCTCGCAATAATTCGTCATGTCCGTCAAAATGACCAGCACGTGACGATGATGCGTGAACGCCAGATATTCCGCAACGGTCAACGCCGCGCGCGGGGTGAGTAATCTTTCGATGGACGGGTCATCGGCGCGGTTGATGAACAACACGGTGCGATCCATCGCGTCGCTGGCGCGGAATTGATCCATGAAGAAGGCGGTCTCGCGTTGTGTGATTCCAATCGCGGCGAACACCACCGCGAAAGGCTCGGAGCCTCTATCCGCCCCGCGCGCTTCTTCCTCTCCGCCAACCACACGCGCCTGTGACGCAATCTGCGCGGCGAGTTCATTGGCTGGCAGGCCTGCACCGGAGAAGATCGGAAGTTTCTGCCCGCGAGTCAACGTGTTGAGTCCGTCAATGGCAGAGACGCCCGTTTGAATGAACTCGCTTGGATGAGTCCGCATCGAAGGGTTGATGGGCAGGCCGTTGATGTCGAGCAGGCGTTCCGGCACGATGGGCGGTCCGTCGTCAATGGGCTGGCCGGAGCCGTTCAACACCCGTCCCAGCATCGAGAGCGAAACGCCGAGCCGCGCCACATCTCCGGTGAAGCAAACTCTCGTTCGTTCAAGATCCAGGCCTGAGGTCCCGAGAAAGATGCGCACCATGCAGCGTTGCTGATCCACTTCCAACACTTGTCCCAATCTCGTTTCGCCATCGGGCCCAAGAATCTCCACGATCTCGTTGTAGGCCACATCCGCAATACGTTCGACGAAAATCAGCGGCCCTCTGATTTGGGAGAGGGTGCGATACTCGGTGGTGAACAGACGGGGAAGAGGCATGGTTTTCAGCATTTCAATCAACTCCCAAGACCTTAAAAACCTTTGTGTGCTTCGTGTCCTTTGTGTTTAAGAATTTTAAAGTCTGTGTTTTCATGGGACTCCCAAATCTGCAAAACTGAATCGCACGCGATCCATGATGGCGCGTATTTGTTTTTCGGCGGTATCCATTTGCAACTCTCTCATGCGCGCAATATCGGTAACGACAGGCAATGCGGTCACGCGCTCCAGCGGAATCTTCGCCTCCAGCGCGGCCTGCGTGTGATGATAAAAATCAATGATGGCCTTAAGCATCCAGTACGCTTTATGGATCGAACAATAACGATCCACCTTGTCCACCGCCGATTGCTGGAGAAAATCCTCGCGTAACATGCGGGCGATTGCAAGCACGGCTCGTTCAGGTTCGGCCAGCGCATCGGGGCCGACCAGTTGAACGATCTCGAGCAGTTCCACCTCGCGTTGTAACAGCGCCATCGCTTCGTGCGATAACCCATCCCAATCGGGCGCGACCTCGCTTTCGAACCAATCACGGAAGTTGTAAAGCGAATAACTGTTCGTCCAGTTGATGGCGGGAAAGTGGCGTCGGCGCGAAAGGTCGTAATCCAGCGCCCAGAATGTGCTTGCCACGCGCATCGAATTTTGAGTCACGGGTTCAGAGAAATCACCGCCGGGAGGAGAAACCGCCCCAACGACAGAGACCGAACCCATGCGGCCCTGCTTTTCGGAGCCATGATCTCCCAGGCAGATGATTCTGCCGGAACGTTCGTAAAATTCCGCAAGCCGCGCCGCAAGATACGCCGGGTAACCTTCTTCGCCGGGCATCTCTTCCAACCGCCCGGAAATTTCACGCAAGGCCTCTCCCCAGCGCGAAGTTGAATCAGCCAGCATCAACACATCGTAGCCCATGTCGCGGTAATACTCCGCAATCGTGATTCCCGTGTAAATGCTTGCTTCGCGCGCCGCCACCGGCATGTTCGACGTGTTCGCGATCAACACCGTGCGTTCCATCAACGGCGCGCCTGTGCGCGGGTCTTCCAATTTTGGAAACTCCTCCAGCACTTCCGTCATCTCATTGCCGCGCTCGCCGCAACCCACATACACCACCACATCCGCATCGGCCCAACGCGCCAGGCTTTGCTCGGTCACGGTCTTTCCCGTTCCAAAACCTCCCGGAATGATCGCCGAACCTCCTTTTGCAACGGGAAAAAACGAATCGATGATTCGCGTGCCGGTGAGCAACGGTTCGCGCGGCGCGAGACGAGTTTGGGATGGGCGCGGCTGGCGGACAGGCCAACGCTGGACAAGCGTGATCTCCGCGTCCCCGCCCGCTTCATTATCGGACCCGATAACTGCCACTGTTTCATTGATATTGAACTCCCCTTCACGGATGATGACCACACGTCCGCGCACGTGAGGCGGCACCATGATGCGATGTTCGATCCGCGATTCGGAAACCACACCCAGAATGGAACCGGGCCCTACCACATCGCCGACCGAAACGCGCGGAGTGAATTGCCAGCGTTTCTCCTCGGGCAATGGCGAAGCATACACCCCGCGATGGATGAACTCTCCGCCTGCCTCGGCCAACGTTTCCAACGGTCTTTGCAACCCATCGTAGACCTGCCCCAGCAATCCCGGCCCCAACTGCACAACCAACGGAAGCCCCGTACAGTGAACCGGTTCGCCGACGCGAATCCCCGACGTATCCTCATAGACTTGAACCGTGACAATACCTTCAGAAAGCCGAATGACTTCGCCGATGAGTCCCATCTCACCGACGCGCACCACGTCATACAGTCGGACGTTTTCCAACCCCACCGCCCGCACCACCGGCCCGGCGATGCGAACCACCTTTCCAGACTTGTTCATCCTGCACCGCCTTCCTCCTCGCCCTTGAATGTGATGTGGAACCCAATCGCCCGTCGAATCAACGTGGCGATGCGATGCCTGCGCGAGGCATCAGACCCCAGCGGTTCACCGCCCGGGATCGCAAGGTATGGCAGATGTTCGGACGATGCGAGGCGTTTCAAAAATGCGGCATCCATGTGGGCAAGCAATCCATCGTCAATGGCAAGCAGACCCACTTCACCGGCGATCATCCATCGCTCGATCAATTCCTGGGCCGATTCCACATCTTCAACGCCGTGAGCATCCACCCCGGCTAACTGAAAACCGGGGACAAGCGCAGGGCGGGTGACGACGAATAGTTGACTCATTGCACGATCTCCAATTTCGTGCGAATCACATCAATAAATGCGCAGGTGGGGTTCTCTAACCCCGCCAACGTTAGAGGGTGGTGGTATATCAGTAAGTGATGTGGTGCGGAATGGCATTCCGCATACTCGC
>JBBIUO010000196.1:0-7709 GCA_037440205.1 Chloroflexota bacterium | reverse complement strand
GCAATCTGGCCGATTAGTTCCTTGTCGAAACCCAGCACCTTGATCTGGCGGGTCTTCGCGTCTGTTTCAAAAGATATACCGGCCGGGGGTTCCACTTTGACCGGGTGTGAATAACCGACATACAGGGCGAGATTTTTCCCTTCCATTTCGGCGCGGTATCCCACGCCTTCCACTTCCAGAACCACCTCAAATCCCTTGCTCACGCCGTGGATCATGTTTGCGATCACGGCGCGCGTAGTGCCATGCAGGGCGCGCTCGGCAGAGTCATCCGAATTACGGGTGATGTTCAGTTGATTGTTTTCCATCTTGATCCCAACCAGACGGGAAAACGATCGCTTCATCTCACCCTTCGGGCCCTTTACGTGAACGTTTGCTCCGTCCACGTTCACCTGCACGCCACTGGGAATATCTATCGGTAAACGACCAATGCGAGACACAATAAACCTCCTACCACACCTTGCAAATGATCTCGCCGCCCACGCCCAACTGGCGGGCGCGTACGCCGGTCATCACACCCTTGGGGGTGGAGAGAATGGCAACGCCGATTCCCGAAAGCACCCAGGGGATGTCTGTCTTCTTGGTGTAGATGCGGCGGCCCGGTCTGCTCACACGCTCCAGGCCCGAAAGCACGGCGCGTCGCTGGCGGCGTTCGCCAACATACTTGAGCTTCACACGCAGGACTTTCTGGACCTCGTGTTCCCCGTCCACCACTTCAAAACCTTCGAGAAAGCCCTCATCCTTCAGGATTTTGGCGATCTCCAATTTAATCTTTGAGTTGGGCATTGCAACCTGGGCATGGCCAGCCAGCACAGCATTGCGAATGCGGGTCAACATATCAGCGATTGGATCAGTAAATGACATGATCTACCTCCACCCGGGTTACCAGGATGCCTTCACAACGCCGGGGATTTTGCCCGTCAGGGCCAGTTCACGGAAGCAAATGCGGCACAAGCCGAAGCGGCGGATGTACCCGCGCGGGCGTCCACAACGCTGACAACGATTCCGCACCTGCACGGCATGTCTGCGGCGCAGTTCACGATATTGCATACATTTCTTTGCCATAGATTAAGCTTCCTTCTTGTTACTGCTGAACGGCATTCCAAGCAGTCGCAACAATGCGCGGGCGTGATCGTCGTTTTTGGCAGAGGTCACGATGGTGACTTCCATGCCGCGCAATTTGTCAATTTTGTCGTACTCGATCTCCGGGAAGACCAGTTGATCCTTGAGACCCAGTGTGTAATTTCCGCGGCCGTCAAACGCATTCGCCGAAACACCGCGAAAATCGCGCACGCGGGGCAGGGCAATGTTCATGAGACGGTCAAGGAAAGCCCACATACGGGGACCCCGCAGAGTCACCTTTACACCGATGAGACGGCCTTCGCGCAACTTGAAGTTCGCAATGCTCTTGCGCGCCTTGGTTTGCACGGGCTTTTGCGCGGTGATCTGCATCAGGTCTGCGGTGGCAGACTCGAGGGCCTTCGGGTTGTCCATGGCCTCGCCGAGACCGATATTCAAGACGACCTTTTCGATCCGCGGCACCTGCATGACATTCTTGAAGCCGAACGACTTGAACAGGGCCGGGGCCACTTCCTTGTTATAGAGTTCTTGCATTCTGTTCATCTTATCTGCTCCACGGCCTAGTCAATCATGGCTTCACAGCTCTTGCAAACGCGGTGGGCGCCTTCATCGTCGCGTTGAACACCGACACGGGTGGCCTCGCCGCATTTCGGGCAGACCAGCATCACGTTCGAGATGTCGATCGGTCCTTCAAACTGGATGCGACCCGGGTCCATCTGGCGGTTTCCCGCCTGCACCTGCTTCTGATGCTTGGTGCGAATGTTCACGCCCTGCACAACCACGCGGCGGTCGTCGAGAAACACATTAATGACCTCGCCGCGTTTTCCCTTGTCTTCAAGGCGGCCACTGATCACTTCCACTGTATCGCCTTTTCGAATCTTAACTCTCATTCTTCGCTCCTACAGCACTTCCGGGGCCAGCGACACAATCTTCATGTAACCCTTGTCGCGCAATTCGCGCGCCACAGGCCCAAAGATACGGGTGCCCCTTGGATTCTCGCCGTCCGCATCGAGAATGACGGCGGCGTTATCGTCAAAGCGAATGTACGAACCATCCTCGCGGCGCCATTCCTTCTTGCAGCGCACAATGACGGCCTTTACAACTTCACTCTTCTTCACAGAGCCCTGCGGCGCGGCGGCTTTCACGGTCGCAACCACCACATCGCCAATCGCTCCATATTTGCGTTTGGAACCGCCCAATACCTGAATGACAAGTATTTCGCGGGCGCCGGTGTTATCGGCAATCTTCAATCGGGATTCCTGCTGGATCATGGCTTATTCTCCTACACCCTGATCAGCGGTGCGCGTCTCGCGCTTGACGATGGTTTCGACGGCCCATCGCTTATCGCGGGACAATGGGCGAGTCTCAACAATCTGGACCTCGTCCCCGATCTGACAGCCGATCTCGTCGTGCGCCTTCACACGCGCGCTCGAATACACCACCTTCTTGTACAAAGGATGGCGATACTTGCGGGTGATCTCCACCACGACGGTCTTGGTCATTTTATTGCTGGTTACCACACCAGTCATACGACGACGATTGTTCATGATGCACCTTCCACAACGGCAGTCTGCAACTCGCGCAGGATCGTTTCCATGCGGGCAATGTTGCGGCGCAGGGTTCGCAGGGTGCTGGTATCCGTCAACTGACCATTCACCTGTTGAAAACGCAGTTTCATCAATTCATCGCGCGAATCCGTGAGTTTTTTACGGATTTCCTCCGCGGCCATTTTGCGAACTTCTTCCACTTTCATAGCCTTCATCTTATTCTCCTCCTGCGTGGCGGCCCACGACCTTGGTCTTGATGGAGAATTTATATTGGGCGCTCTTCAAGGCGGCGACCGCAATATCCGTCGGCAGGCCGCCCACTTCGAACATGACACGGCCAGGCTTGACCACCGCCACGTAGTATTCCACGTTGCCTTTACCGGAACCCATGCGGGTCTCCGGCGGTTTGTGGGTAAAAGGCTTGGATGGGAAAATGCGGATCCAGACCTTTCCGCGCCGCTTCATCCCACGGACAATGGTGCGGCGGGCCGCTTCAATTTGGCGGGCTGTCACCCAGCCCGGTTCCAGCGCCTGCAGACCATACTCGCCGAAGGAGACTTCCGCTCCGCGGAGAGCCTTGCCCTTCATGCGACCGCTCATCTGCTTGCGCCACTTTACACGCTTCGGCATTAACATATCAATTACCTCATCTCAGTGCGACATCGCGATTCCTACTCGCTGACGTACACGCCTTCCGTCGCTTCTGCTTTTTCTTCAACTTCAGGTGTCGCTTCACCCTTATAGATCCAGACCTTGATGCCGATCTGTCCATAAGTGGTCAACGCTTCTGTCGTGGCGAAATCAAGATTGGCGCGCAGGGTCTGCAAAGGCACACGGCCTTCACGCAGCCACACGTCGCGGGACATTTCCGCGCCGCCCAAGCGGCCGCCAACCAGAATCTTGATGCCCTCAGCGCCTTGTTTGATGGCTTGCTGAATGGCGCGCTTCATGGCGCGGCGGTAGGCGATGCGGCGCTCGAGTTGATCGGCAATGTTATGAGCAACCAGCATGGCGTCGGTATCGGGCGAGGAAATCTCTTTGATATCCAGCTCGACCTTCTTGCCCGCCAGGGTTTCCAGCGCCTGACGGATCTTCTTCACGCCCTCGCCCTTGCGTCCGATCAGGATGCCGGGTTTGGCGGTGTGAATCGCCACCCGAACTTTTCCGGGGGTGCGTTCAACGTCCACGCGGGAAATACCGGCCTTTCCGTCCTTCACGGCATCGGGCATTTGATTGCGAAGTCTGCGCACGGTTTCACTGGCCGCGGCGCCGCCTTTGGAAAATTTACCCAGCAACAGGGAACGAATGGCAAAGTCCTGGTGCAGTTGCTGGCGATAGGTGCTTCCTTCGGCAAACCAGCGCCCGCCCCAGGGTTGATTGATCCCTAAACGAAAACCAACAGGATGTACTTTACGACCCATAAAATCTCCTTACGCTTCGCGTCCGCGCTCGCGTAACACAACAGTCACATGGGAACTGCGGCGCAATATCGGTTTGAATCGGCCGCGAGCTCCAAAGCGCCGCCATTTGCGTGTGGGGGCTTCGTCGGCAGTGATCTTGGCTACATACAGATCGTCACGGCTGACGCCAAAGTTTTCTTCGGCGTTTGCCACTGCGGATGCAACCAGCTTTTGAACAGGCTGCGCGGCGCGCTTGTTGACGAAGCGGAGGATTTCCAGCGCCTCGTTTGCGCTCTTGCCACGCACCATGTCAATGACGGTACGCACCTTTTGCGCGGAGAGGGCAAGGTGGCTGAGTTTTGCGTGAATATCGCTCATGTCCTGCTCTCCTTACGCCGCGGCGGCTTTCTCGCTGGTCTGGTGACCGCGGAAGGTCCGTGTCGGGGCGAATTCGCCCAATCGGTGGCCGACCATGTTTTCGGTAATGTAGATCGGGACGTGTCGGCGTCCGTCATGAACCGCAATGGTGTGTCCAACCATCTGGGGGAAAATCACAGAAGGGCGGCTCCAGGTGCGGATGACTTTCTTTTCGTTTTTCTGATTCATGGCCTCGATACGTTTGAGCAGTTTCGGCTCGATGTAGGGGCCCTTTTTCAATGATCTTGACATAGTTACGTACCTCGTCTAATTCCTAGCGGCCCGTCTTACTGCGACGGCGCACGATGTACTGGTCGGTCTTTTTATTTCGGCGGGTCTTCTTGCCGAGGGTGGGTTTACCCCACGGACTCTTGGGACCAGGGAGGCCGACAGGCTGGCGGCCTTCACCACCGCCATGTGGATGGTCGCGCGGGCTCATGGCTGTTCCGCGAACGGTTGGGCGGATGCCCATGTGGCGTTTGCGGCCGGCCTTGCCGAGTTTGACGTTGCTGTGATCGAGGTTTCCGACCTGGCCAATCGTCGCATAGCAGACTTGATGGATCAAGCGAACCTCGCCGGAGGGCATGCGGATTTGGGCAAAGTCGCCTTCTTTGGCAAGCAACTGCGCCGCGCCGCCCGCAGAGCGGACAAGTTGTGCGCCCTTACCCTCCCGGACTTCGATGTTGTGGATCAAAGTACCGACCGGGATGTTGCTGATCGGAAGGGCATTGCCGGGGCGGATTTCAGCACTGGGACCAGACATAACCGCATCGCCGACTTTCAAATCCAGCGGCGAAATGATGTAGCGCTTCTCGCCATCCGCATAAAAGAGAAGGGCGAGGCGGGCAGTGCGATTCGGATCATATTCGACAGCGGCCACTCTGGCGGGGATGCCGTGCTTCTCGCGCTTGAAATCCACAATGCGGATGTAACGACGCGCGCCTCCACCTCGATGACGAACTGTCACACGACCCTGGGCATTGCGGCCGCCGCGGGCTGTTTTCTTTACCAATAAAGAACGTTCCGGTGTGCTCTTGGTTATTTCTTCAAAGGTGTAACCGGTCATGTCGCGCATGCCGGGGGTTACGGGTTTGTATTTTTTAACTGCCATTATTGCACCCCTTCAAAGATTTCAAGGGATTTGCTTCCCTCGGCAAGAGTCACGACGGCTTTCTTGAACGAGGGGCGGCGCACCAGGACGCGGCGGCTTTTTGCACGGCGTCCGCGTTTTGCGGGTGCGTTCATGATATTCACGCGCGCCACGGTGACATCGAACAGGGTTTCAACAGCGTCTTTGACCATGGTGCGGGTCGCCTTTTCAGCGACGACAAAAACATATTGACCAAGTTTGCCCGACTGGTAATTGGATTTCTCGGTTACCAGGGGGCGGACGAGGACATCGTAAATCGTGGTCATGTCTCTCTCCTATCCGAGGTGCGCCACGAGCGCATCGATTGACTTGAGCGGCAGGATGACTTTTTCAAAGTTCAGTACATCGCGCACGTTCAGGTAGCTTGCAAGCAAAATCTTGGCGCTCTCCAAATTGCCAGCAGAGCGCATCACATTTTCGTAGGTTTGATCCCTGGCGGGCATCAACACAAGGGCGGTTGACGTGCCGACCAAAGCGTCAAGCGCCTCGGCCATCAGGCGGGTCTTCGGTTCCTTCATGTCGAGGTCGTCCACCACGACGATACCGGCATCCGCGGCCTTGGCAGACAAAACAGAACGAAGCGCGGCCAGGCGCATTTTCCGGGGCATGCGTTGTTCGTAACTGCGGGGATGCGGCGTATGAATACGACCACCGCCCACCCATTGCGCCGCGTTGGTGGAACCCTGACGGGCGCGACCGGTGCCTTTCTGTTTCCACGGCTTGCGTCCGCCGCCGCTCACTTCGGAGCGAACCTTCGTCTCGTGTGTGCCAAGTCGGGCATTCGCCATCTGGCGGATGTAGGCCTGGTGCATCAAATCCACATTTACAGGGGCTTCGAACACGTTCGCAGGTAATTCCACTTCGCGAACCTTGTTGCCCTTCAAATCAAGAACATCTACTTTCATGGTTAATCTGGCTCCCATTTCCTATGCGCTATTGCTTGCGCGATTCCTTATCATGACGAGACTGCCCTTGCCGCCCGGAACCGCGCCATGGATGGCGAGCAGGTTGCGTTCCGCATCCACCATGACGACTTTAATGTTCTGAACCGTGACACGATCCACGCCCATGTGACCTGCGCCGCGCGAGCCTTTGTAAACGCGGCCTGGCGTGGTTCCTGAACCGCGGGAACCGGGGGCGCGGTTGCGGTCGGAGGTGCCGTGTGTCGCGTTCATTCCATGGAAGTGATAACGCTTCACGCCACCGGCAAAGCCCTTGCCTTTGCTGACGCCGATCACGTCAACGCGCTCGCCGACGTTAAAGGCATCGGCAACAGTAACCTTGTCACCGACTTTCAATCCATGATCTTTGGCGCGGAATTCGCGCAGGAAACGCAAAGGGGAAATCTCATTGGCTTTGAAGTGCCCCAACTGTCCGCCTGTGAGGCGTTTGGGATTCGCTTCGCCAAAGCCCAGTTGCACCGAGGAATACCCCTCCTTCTCGGGCGTACGCACCTGGGTAACATAACATGGCCCAGCTTCGATGAGTGTCACCGTCCAGGCAACACCTTGCTCATCGAAGATCTGGGTCATGCCGATCTTCTTTCCAATCAGCCCTTTCAACATACTCGATTTTCTCCTTTAGAAAATATTGACGAGACTGCCAGCCGGGGCAACGGCCGCATCATCTCCGTGCAGCGCAGTCAGAAGGTCTGGTGCGAAGCGGTTTGTGTCGGTTCCACAACACAGACCTACTCTTGCGCTGTCTCAAATAATCCGCAAAATTCGCGGTTTATTGACTACATTAAATCTTGATTTCGATATCAACGCCTGCAGGCAGGTTCAAACGCATCAGCATGTCAATCGTCTTTGAATCCGGGTCCAACACATCGATCAAACGATTGTGAGTGCGGATCTCAAAATGCTCATGCGAATCCTTATCTATGAATGCAGAGCGTCGTATTGTAAAGCGTTCAATCTTGCTTGGCAAGGGTACGGGACCCACAACCTGGGCTCCGGTACGTTCGGCGGTTTCGACGATACGCTTTGCAGACTGATCAAGAACGCGGTGATCGTATGCCTTAAGACGGATTCGGATTTTCTGTTTGGCCATCATCTCTCACCTATTCAATGATCTTGGTGACGACACCAGCGCCGACGGTCAGACCGCCTTCACGGA
>JBBIUO010000195.1:0-7853 GCA_037440205.1 Chloroflexota bacterium | reverse complement strand
AACTCCCGCGTGACACACCACTCATCCTCCCTCTCGGTTCTGGATACAACCTCAGCCTGCTCGCTGACCAATTGAGCAATCCTCCCCGCATCGGACTCCTGCCACCCATCCCATTCGGCTGGCGCGGCAGTGGACTTGCCCTCCCTGAACCGATATTCTTCCAATACATAACTAACCTGCTCGACAGTTTAAAAGATGATGGCTTCACACGCGTATACTGTTTAGTGCCGCAAGGATTGAGCCCGCAATCCTTTTTCATCCCTTATCCTTCATCCTTCATCCTTTCACAGCCACATACATCACACAATGAAGTTTCAAATTTCCTCCCACCTGATTCCGAACGCGGCAAAGTAATATTGATTCCCATCGGCCATACAGAACAACACGGCTTTCACCTCCCCCTCTCCGTTGACACTGTCATTATTGACGCCATTGCCAAAGGGACAGCCGCCAAATCGCCAACACGCAGTTGGACCATGCCTGTCATGCCGTATGGCGTCAGCACCCATCGCTCCTCCTTTGCTGCGACGATGAACGCAGGCGGACGCGCCTTCGAAGATTTTTGGGTTGCGGTCATTGACGTCCTCGTCGCGCGCGGATTCGACCGCTTCTACTTCATGAGCGGACACGGCGGCAATTCGTCTTTTCTCGTCAACATCGTCAAGTATGCGGGCGAACGTCACCGCAGGATTTTCTGCGCGACAGCCTGGCTCCATACCTCCGGCAGGATCGGCGCGGAAGCGCTGGAAAAATATCGAACTTCCAAAATTGGCGGCATGGGTCACGCCTGCGAACTGGAAACTTCCTATCTGCTTCATCTGCGCCCAGACCTTTGCAAAATGGAACGCGTTGTGGATGAAACCGATTTCGTCTCCACGCCCGACTATTACATGGATTGGATCGAGGGCGGTTCCCTCATTGCGAATCCGCCCTGGGATGACGATACAAAAACAGGCGCGTACGGAGCGGGAAGTCATGCCACAGCCGAGAAAGGCCGTCTATGGCTGGAGGCCGCCATCAAGGAAAAAGCCGATCACGTGGAGCAAATCCATGAACAACATGAACGGCGCGAGAAGAGAAGGAATGAAGGATATGGGTTGTGGGGGAAGTTTAAAGGGTGACAAGTTGCGGGTTACAAGTTACAGATGAAAAGCGCTCTCGTAAAAACGGGAGCGCTTTTTCGAAAGTATTTTTTATTTCTTCGCAAGCGCCGCAATGAACTCCTCGCCTTTGACGCGCAGTTCTTCATAATCATCCGGTGCAGGCAGGTCTTTGAGAAATTCAATCGTATATTCCCGCAGTCGTTGCTGGGCATGGGGCTGGCCCGCCTCCATCCATTTTTCCATGCTCCAGCGCGGGAAGATGGGATTGACGTAATAACCGTTTTTATATTTCTTGAGCGTCGTCGGCGCGGAGACGAAACTCTTACCGGGGCCAATCTTTTCGATTTCGTCCAAACCCACTGACGCCGCATCCAGCTGAAATCCAGAAGAGAAGCGCAGGGCCTGGTCAATGATCTCGTGACAGTAGATAAAAGTCTGCGGCGAGACGGCTTTCGATCCAAGCGTATCGCCGACGAACGGCGCAATGCCTCCCTTTGTCAAACTGAAGGTCAGCGTGTTCATCCAATACGTCTCCGCCGCGAGCAAGTCCATGCCCCAGCCTGTGCCGCTCCCCGATGTGCCGCAATGCGGGACGCCGTAATGCGCCATCATCTCCGCGCAAGCCAGGTTGACGAGAATGCTTTGCGGGTCGTAGAAATTCATCAAGGTCTTCATGTCGAAATACACGGGCAACATCCCGAGGAACATCGGCGCGCCCTCCTTGTACAACTGGCCGATCACCAACCCTGCAAGCAATTCCGCAAGCAGAACCGCAATCGTACCGGCGGGTGTGATGGGCGTCGTCGCGCCCGACATGCTGTAATTGGAAATGATGACCGGCAGGCCGCGCTCGATGGCGATCTTCATTTTATCCACCGTGCCTTCGTTCATCACCAGCGGAAACAGGGTTGAAATACGGAATGATGAACGGCTTCGCGCCCAAATCGCCGTGCAGTGTTTCAAACATCTCCATCACATCATTGAACTTGTGCTCGTCGGAAACCAACAGCACCATCGGTTTGATGCCGTTCACAAAATGCTCGAGGCTTCCATATACGTCGGTCAGATGCTCAGGTACATCGCGCACAATTCCAATCGTCGAGACCATGTCGTAATGCTTCAACTTGTTTCCAACGCGAACCATGTCGCGCATGTGCCTGCGTTCGAACAACACAGGCGTATCGGTCTCAGGCTCCTGATAATACAGCGCGGTCACGCCAATCCCAAAACGGATTCGATCCTCATCGCCGCCCACAGTAAATTGCGGATTCCCGCGACGGTCATAGACTTGCACCCGCTTTGGAGCGGACTGGATCGCCCACTCGATCAGTTCCCGCGGAATCCGCACGCTTCTATCCTTGACCTGTAAACTGCCGACTCTTTTCTTCAACATCTCCAGCGCCGACGGAGAATCCACGCGCACGCCGACAGTTTCCAAAACGTTCATCGTGCGGTTGTGAATTTCATGCACCTGCTCTTCGGTCAACATCGTTAATTTTGGGCGGACGTTATTCATAAGATCATCTCCTCCCGCTGATTTTATCAAAGGTTCCGCAGGGGCGACCCGCCAATGCAAACAAGAATCATTTTGTACAAAAGGAAGGTCGCCCCACAGATGAACTATTTATTCTCAGCACTTCATGAAAAATCTTCGTAGTGGCGACTTCAGTCGCTTTTTACCCGAACGACTAAAGTCGTTACTACGTTTTCGTGATTTACTGATTCTGCTTCGCCCACAGCTTTCGATCCGAAGGATCCTCCGCATCCAAATCCATTGGGTGGACCTCCCTGACAATCCTGTGCCCATGAGAAGCCCACATCTCCTCCGCAAGTTTCCGGGGATTGGCATGAACTCCCTGCAACGCAAAGTAACCGCAGATGCGGGTGACATCGCGCAGGAAAATACTCCACGCCTGCGAATTGGACTCCGGCGACACCACTTGTGGGAAGTCAATCAAGGTGATGTCGCCCTGCCAATAGAGAATGTTGTAGGCGGACAAATCGCCGTGAATGCAGTCGTGGGCAAGCATCAAATCCACGTTGCGAACGACTCGGTCAAAAAGCGATTTTGCTTCGTCCCGGCCAAGGGTCACGGAATTCAGCACCGGCGCAGGATTTGACATATCGCCAACAAAACCCATCAGGATGGCTTTCCATCGCGTAAGGCTTCGGCACATCCGCGCCTGCCTCGTAGAGCGTTTTCAAGGTCTGAAACTCGTACGCGATCCATGACTCGTGACGAATCTCTTCGCCGAATTCGGTACGCTTCTTGATCGCTTTGTATGCCCTGTCGCCTTTTATGCGCCTGCCATCGGCGTCAATTTCGATGCGGCCGGCGCGATACTGCGAATCATTCTTCAGGTTGCGCAACATACGCGGACGATAAATCTTCGCGGCAACCAACGGAGCATCCGCCGCCCGGCCGGATTTGCACAAATAGACCGTGGCTTCCTTCCCGCCTTTCACCTTGCGAAGCACATCCGAAATCCACTCATGGTCGGCAATCTCAACCAGGGAATCCAACAGCCAGGCTTCCTCGAAGCGGGCGGCTTTGTAGGTAAACTGGAATTCGCGCGAAATCTCCTGGGCGCGGATAAACAACCTCGCGTCGGCTTCGCTATTTTTTGACTCACGCTTTCGGGTGATACGTCCCTGGGATAACTGTGTCTTATCGTCACTTGTGTCGTCGAGTTCTTCAAAATACTCAACCAATTGGTTTTTATTCATTGTTAAATGAACCTTGTCAATGTGAAAAATGTTTCGTCGAACACACCCCGCGTAAAAACAAAACCGCAGGGGCTGGGCCTGCGGTCAAAAAGGGAATCAAAAACCGCAGGGCACGGCGCGCCTGCGGTTCAATGTGCGGAAAGCAAACAGCGTTACTACACAACACCGACAGGAGGCGCGCAAACAAACTCAGCGACAGATAACAAGATGGATGTCATTTTTTCGTGCCTCCTTTCAAGGTGAAATATGGTGAGGGCATTTTATCCCTCCGCCAGGCCGCTGTCAAGCGCGGCGGCGGGAGCGAATCAACACGGTCAAGTACAGCGCAATGCCAAAGTTGAAGAAACTCGCGCCGCGAATATCCGGGGCCGCGCCGATGGCAATCGGCCAGATCAACGCCACCCAGTTTGCAATCTGCGGGACAAGCATCTTATCGTAAAGAACAATCGCCACCGCACCGACCAGCGCGCCGGGCACGCTCCCCGCGCCGCCGAGAATCACCATCGTCAGGATTATGCTCGAAACATGGAAAGCCATCAAATCCGGTTCTACAAAAGACAACGTGCTGGCATACGAAACGCCCGCCAGTCCCGCCATCGCCGAACTCAGCATCAACGCCTTCGTACGCGAGCGATTGACATCCACGCCGGTCGAAAGCGCCGCAAGTTCGTCTTCGCTGAACGCCATCCATTCCCTGCCGGTGCGCGAAGAGATCACGCGATGACTCAACCACGAAAGCAAAACGATCACCGCCAACACAAGATAATATCTCTGCAACTGCCCGGCCAAACTCATGCCAAGCAAATGCGGTGCGGGAATTCCGCCGATCCCGCCCATGCCGCCGGTGAATTCAAGGTTGATGAGAGTCTGACGAATCAACAACCCAAAGGCAAGCGTGGCAACGGCAAAAAAATCGCTTCGCAACCGGCGCGCAAGCCCGCCCTTGATCCAGCCGAAGAAAGCGCCCACCCCGGCGCCAACCAGCAGGGCAAACAAAACATCGAACTTCCCCACAAGCAGGGCCGTCACATACGCAGAGACTCCAAAACTCGCGGCAAACCCCAGGTCGAGCATCCCCGCAACGCCAAGCGCAAGATTCAAGCCAAGCGTCAACAAAATAAAAATACCCGCCAGACGCAGGATGACCTGACCGCTTCGAAAAATCAACGGGAACACAAACAGAATCAAAAGCGAGATGACGAGCCAGCGCTTCACACTTGACCCTTGAACTGGCGCCGTCAAAACGACAGAATCCCGCACGACGGCTGATTCTCCCCCCTCTCCCTCCGAGGTGAATCCTGTCGGCTTCCATGCAAAGAGCAGGATCAGCGCCCCGAGCAACAACGCCGGAGTCCATCGCGCGGCGAGATAATAATCACTCAGCGATGAAATTCCGCCGATCAACAATCCGCTCCACAACGCGCCGAAGGGATTCCCAATCCCGCCGAGCAAGGCGGTCATGAACGCAAACAATCCGCTTTGCGCGCCATGTGAGCCGAAGGGACGCGAATAATAAAGGGCGAAAATAAATCCTGCCGCGCCGGCAAACGCGCCGCCGAACGCAAACGCCCGGCGGATCGTCCCTTCGATATTCACGCCAATGATCTGCGCCATTTGCTGGTTTTGAGAGACCGCGCGAATGGCAAGTCCCGTGCGCGATTTTTGAATAAACCAGGTTGCAAGCGCCACCAACACAACTGCAGAGAGAATCACAAAGACATCGCTAAACCGAATGATGACATTCAACGGCAGTCCGAAATATTTCACCAGATTGACCTCCGGCAAAAAGGAGGGGATGCCGTCTGTGGGCACTTCGGGCAGGCCGGGCACACTGCGATGCTCACCCGGAATCCACGAGCCTTGATAAGTGCGCCAGACTAATGCCCCTTGAAAAAGAATAAACGACAGGCCAAGCGTGGCGATCAACGGCCCAAGACGGGAGGAACCTCGAAACGGCGCAAAGCCAAAAATTTCCACGCCCACGCTCAACAACGCTCCCAGCGACATTGCCAATAGAAAGACGACGAAAAGCGCCCCGGCAAGTTGAAGCGGGGGCCAGTTCTCGCGGATGCCGATGAGATTGACAATCGAAGTGACCAGCGCGGTCGTCAGGGCAAAGACATCGCCGTGGGCAAGGTTCAGCGTGCGAACCGTGCCGTAGATCAAGGTCACGCCGATGGCATTCAGCGCAAGCACAGCGCCGTTGGATAAACCAAAGACAAGGATTTGAACAAAGGTCTCAAAGGCATTTGGCGCGTTTGGATTTCGTTGTTCCACCTGTTGAATCTGCGCTTCGGCCTTCTTCGCCGTCCAATTCACTTCGTAATCGCCGTTGCAGCGAGGCTGTCTGTCGTGCCAGTGAATGGTCATGTGGCCCGAGGCAGTTTTCAGGTCGGAAAAAGAAGCGGTGATGGCAAAGTCATCCCCAAGGGTGGAAGAAAGTTCCCCATCCAAAACGGACGGCCTTTTCCCTTCATCCAAATGACTGTATTCGATCCCCGTGCAACTGATTCCATCCGAGCCGGTAAAACTGTAGACGATTCCAGTGAGGCGGTTTTCGCCGATGGAAAATTTGACCGTGAACGCCTTTCCATCTGGCGTCTGGCCGTTCCCTGTCCATTCGCCATCCATGGAAGAAGATGCGGCGGGGATTTCGGCAGGCTGGGTTGCAGACTGGCGGGCATTGCAGGATGTGAGGAGGAAAAGGAGGAGGCCGGCAAGAAGGATTTTTTTCATGTGAAGACCTATGGCCGAACGTATTTATCGAAGAATTGCGCCGAGCGTTCCATCAGGTAGAACCATTGATCATACTTGAACGAATGTTCTTCGCCTTCGACGCCAATGAGCCGCGCATCCTTACCAGCCTTGATGAAGGCATCGTATAATTTTTTCGACCACTCAGGCGGTGTGCCTGCGGATGTCTTGCCGTCTTCCGCGCCATAGTTGATTTGCACGGGCGCAGTGACGGTTTGCAAATGATAAAGGGGAGAGACTGCTTTTAGAATCGCCGGATCAGCCACCCCTTTAAAGTAGGAGGCGAGCAAGTCGTCGGGCAAATCCAGCGGGAGGATATCCGATGAATTGCATCCAACCTTTGCCTCGCCTTCGTACACGTCGCCGAGACAGCCCGGCCCCCAGCGTTCAATGACATCCTCGAAGTCACCGCTGACTGTTGAATAAAGAACCGCAGCCTTGATCTCGATACGCCGCGGTGCGGCTGCCCGATCATCAAGAATCGTCAAAACCTTCAAAGTCACGCCGCCGCCCATGCTGTGACCCCACATACCGATGCGATCCGGGTCGGCCTGCGGGATGGAAGGAATCGCGTTCATCAGGTTGATCACGTCAATGGCGAGGCCGGAGTAAAACAAACTCTCGCCCGTTTCAGAATCACCCCAACTGCGGTAATCGGATGACAGTGTGAGATAACCGCGCCGATTCAAAAATTCCGCCGCGCGGTCGGTGCCATCGCCGGAGGAATAAACGTAACGGGAAAAAAATCCGTGATTCATCACGATGACCGGATACGGCGGCTCGCCATCCACCGGCACTTGCAAAACCCCGGTGATGGTCAGCCCATCGCTGGGATATTCGATGAGGTAGCGGGTGAAAATTTCGGTTTCGAGCAAAGTCGCGCGGATGGTGATCTTGCCGCTTTGAAAATCATGTTCCCGCAGGCCTTCGATGGTGTACGGTTGAAGCGCCATCTGCATGGTGCGCGTTGCGGTGGGATGCGGGGTGATCGAAGGAGTTGGCGTTGCGGGAATTTTTGTGGGTGTGGCAGGGAAAGAGGTGGCAGAGGGAGTCGCCAGCGCAGGTGAACACGCCGAAAGGAAAACAGCCAATAGGAAAAAGATATGGATGTTTCGGGGCATCGCAGAATTGTAACGCAGAGATAGCCCCCTTTGTTCTCGGTGGCATCCCAGCCGCCGAGGACGGCGGCTGGAGCGTTGGGCGGGCGCTACAACGGTATCGTGAAAAAGAACGAACTCCCTGTCCCGGCTTCGCTTTCGAACCAAGTCT
>JBBIUO010000194.1:0-8010 GCA_037440205.1 Chloroflexota bacterium | reverse complement strand
AGATCCCCGGCCGGCGCCGCAGATTAAAATTTATCTCGATCATGGCAGCGAGGGCGCTGAGGGCAATCAGGCGTGGGTTTATCGCAGCATGCGCGACGCTTTGATGCGTCGCGGCTTTCAATTGGGAAAGAATCTCGCTTACTATTTCGGCATCAATGACGAGCACAACGAAGCGACATGGGGACGGCGGGTGCCGAAGGCGCTGCTGTTTCTGTTTGGCAAAAATTTTAAGGCATTGTAAATTTTAAGCTGAAATTTTCGATTGGCAATTTTCAACAACGAATTTTACTGCCAAAACTAAAGCTGTTGTCGCCAACGTCGTAGCGCTTCGCGCGTACTCTCGGTGGCGAGATTCTCCGGCAAATTTTCCCACGCGAAGAATCGCGCTTCGAGCGCGTCGTCGCCGGCCTGCAATTTTCCGCCGGCGATTTCGCCGACAAAAACGGATTTTAAAACACACTGCTCCGGGTTGAGCAGGCTGGGCAAGCCCATGGTGCAGAGCAAACGCGCCAGCCGGACTTCGAGGCCGGTCTCTTCGCGCACTTCGCGGATGGCAGCGGTTTCGGCGCTCTCACCCCAATCGATATGGCCGCCGGGCAAGGCCCAATCACCGACGCGTGGCGGCAATTTCCTTTTGATGAGCAGAATGCGGCCTTCGTTATCGGTGACGATCGTTTCCGCAACCGGCACGGGATTTATCCAGTAAATCCAATCACACACCGGACAGGCCGGATGCTCGCGATCGCCGATTTTCCGCCGGCCAAGCTTGCTGCGGCAGCGCGGGCAAAAATAGTAGGCCGTTGGCGGTCCGTTGCGCACGGCGCGCCAAGCTTCCACCGCGCTTTGCGCCGAGGCAAACGCTACCGGCGGCAAATGGTTTTCGGAGAACCACGCCGCCTCTTCAGCATCATCGCCGGCGCGAAGCTCACCGCTCAGGACGTGCGCACGAAAAATGAGCACCAAATGGCTGTGCGCGTCCTCAATGATGTCGTTATAAGTGCCGATCAACGCCGTCGCTTCGACCTGCAAGCCGGTTTCTTCAGCGACTTCGCGCACGGCGGCTTGTTCCGCGGTTTCGCCAAATTGCACGAAGCCGACCGGCAAGCTCCACGCGCCGGCGGAGGGCGGGGATTTTCGCCGAATCAGCAAAACGTGGCCGCCATTTTCAACGTCGCCTACACCCGCCCCAACGCACTGACCGATGATACCGTCCGCCTGTTCACTTCACTGGTCAACCGCGCGGCATTATCAATTGCGAACATGCAGTTGTTCGAACAGACGAAAGACCTTGCTGTGATGGAGGAACGCAACCGCCTCGCCCGTGACCTGCATGACAGCGCCAAACAAAAGGCATTTGCGGCGCTGGCGCAGTTGGGCACCGTCAACGGCATTCTGAAGAGCAAGCCGACCGACGCAAAGTCTCATCTGACGGAAGCCGAAACCCTCGTGTTCGAGGTGATCCAGGAATTGACCTTCCTCATTCAGGAAATCTACCCCATCGCCTTGCAGGAAAAGGGACTGCCCACCACATTGCGGGAATATATCTTCGAGTGGGAGAGCCGCAACGACATCGGGGTCAAACTGACGATCCGCAATGAACGGCCGCTCCCGCTCGAGATCGAGCAGGCCGTGTATCGAATCATTCAGGAGGCGCTTGCCAATGTGGCGCGTCACAGCAAGGCCAAACGGGCGGACGTTTCCCTCGTTTATAATACCGACTCCCTGCAGATCATGGTCGCGGATGACGGCCATGGTTTCGACATGAACCAACGGGCCAAGGGCATGGGCTTCCGTTCCATGCGCGAACGCATCAACAGCGTTCGTGGAACGATTCAAATTCAAAGCGCGCCCGGACAGGGAACGCGCATGATCGCGCAATTGCCCATCAAACCGCAGGGCAAGGAGACAGCAGCATGAAACACCATCGCACAAGCATATTGATCGCAGACGACCACGAAGTCGTCCGCAACGGGATTCGATCCTATCTTGAAACGCTTTCGGATTTTCAAGTGGTCGGCGAAGCCTCTTCCGGCGAGGAGGCGCTCGGCATGGTCGGCGAATTGATCCCCGACATCGTCCTGCTCGATCTCATCATGCCCGGCATGGACGGCATCGAGACCACCCGCCGCATCAAACAGACCAGCCCGCGCACGCAGGTGGTAGTGCTGACCTCCTATCACGAAGACGTACATATCTTTCCTGCGTTGAAGGCCGGTGCGATTGCCTATATTTTGAAAGACATGAAAATGGACAAACTGTCCGAAGTCCTGCATCGCGCAGTGCAAGGGGAAGTGACCCTGCATCCGCGTGTGGCGGCGCGCGTCCTGCAAAACATTCGCGGCGAAAACGGAGAGGAACAGCCCCTGTTCACAGATCTGACCGACCGCGAAACAGACGTATTAAAACTGATCGCCAACGGACTGACCAACAGCCAGATCGCCGATAAACTCGTCATCAGCGAGAACACGGTCAAGGGGCACGTGAGCAACATCCTCAGCAAACTGCACCTGGCCGACCGTACCAAACTGGCCGTCTACGCCTGGCAACAGGGAATCGTGAACCGCGATAGCGCAAGAAGGGAATAAGCACATGCCATTGCGAGGGCGCTCTCCCCGACACATGCGCCGCGCGCAGTGCGGTGAGCAATCTCCAAATTAGCAAGAGAAATTACGCGATAGTGAAGAATCAAAAAGGGACACGGTCAGTGATTGACCGTGTCCCTTTTATTTACAGGCTTCCTATTGACCCATTTCCGCAAGAGCCGCTTGAACCTCCTGCTGGAAGGTTTCAATCGTCTGGGCGCCTTCGATCAGTTTCGTCTTCACTTCCCCATTCACGGTATATGACAGAACAAAGGAAGGTGTGGCCTTGATGCCGGCGGTAAGACCGTCCCTGCCATCCTGGGAGATGAGGTCCTTGTAATTGCTGCCATTAAAGCAGGTGCGGAATGTGTCCATATCCAATTCCAGCGTTTCGGCAAAGGCAAGCAGGCGGCGGTCGCTGAATGCGCCGGCGTTTTCACCGTTCTGGTTGGCGAAGATGATATCGTGCATTTCCCAGAATTTCCCCTGGTCGCCTGCGCAATAGGCCGCTTCCGCCGCGGCAGTGGATTCAGCGCCGATAAATTCGCCGAAGGAGTGGTAGACAAAATACACCGTGCCATCGGCCACAAGAGTTTCCATCAATTTAGGTTCGGTCTGGGTTGCGAAACGTTCACAGTACGGACATTGAAAATCTGAATATTCATCAATTCGAATCGGCGCATTCGGGTCGCCGGCGGCATTGAATTCCACGTTCGAGCGGGAGATCGGATCGGGGGGGGCAATTTCGCCTATGGATTTAACGTTCGGCCAGATGATCAAAAAGGCCACAGCCAGCGCGCCAAGCGTCATCAGGCCGATCCCGATCCACCGCCCACGCTGTTCCTTGCGTCGCATCTGCTCACGGCGCGCCTGCCGTTTGCTCATTTCTTTCGGGTTATTCATGCTTTCTCCTGGGTTTTTAAAATATGGGTTGCAAATTTTCCCATGCTGAAATCAATTTGTCCAGTACAGCGTTAATGGCCTCTTATTTTGGCTCTCCAGTTTCTGGCGGGAAATGATCCACCACGAAGGATCACAAAGGATAATTTTAGGCTGGTTTTCCTTTGTGACCCTTTGTCTCCTTTGTGGTTGAAAAAGGTCTTTCCCGTTAAAAACGGTAGAACCCTTATTTTTTACTCACGCAGGCGCGCATCCATCCATAACGTCATCGTCTTGAGGACTTCCGCCTTTTCGGGTTCGTTGTGGAGTTCGTGGAAACCGCCCTCCCACAAGACGAGCGTGCACCTCTCTTTGAGCGGCGCAGCAAATTCAATACTGCCTTTGGGGAAGGCGATCCTGTCGGCCTTTCCGTGCATCATCAAAAGGGGAAGCGGAAATTCCCCGGCGTGGGCCAGCGTCCATGCTGTGATGCCGAGCATAATCCTGCCAAAACCAAACGAAGCCTTGTCATGCACAAGTGGATCGGCGATATAAGCCTGGACGACTTTTTCATCGCGTGAGAGTCCCTTCGGGTCCAGCCCGCTGACGATGGAGGCGCCCGGCAAGATCGAGCCAAGCAGTTTTGCCATCATCACCTTGACCTTCTGATCTTCCAATGCGGTGCGCAAGCCGGAACTGGTCGCGATCACGCCCTTGACAGCCGGTTTGCGAATCAAGCCATAATGCAAAACGAGGACTCCGCCGAGGCTGTGCCCATACAAAATGAGCGGCAGGTTTGGATAATGCGCCCGCGCCTGCTCCAAAAGCAGGTCAATATCCTGCATGAAATCCTCGATGGAGGAAATGTGCCCGCGTGCGCCGCCGGAACGGCCATGTCCGTGCAGGTCTGCGGCAAAGAGCACAACCCCCTCCTTTCCAAACGCTTCGGCCACGTGAGCGTAGCGGGAGGTATGCTCGCCGAGTCCATGCACAAGGCAGGCCACGGCTCTGGGTTGAAGCACGGTCGGTTCCCATGCCTGCGCGAAGATATCCAAACCATCGCGCGCTTTCCAATTCATTTCATAGTGTTTCACTTCAGCCTCCGATAATGACCTTGAATTCGCATTGACGCGCGCCCATCGCACGGCAGGCGCGTTCTTCGATATCGTGTTCCTGTCCCACAGCCCAATGCAAACATTCGCGGATCAGGCCGAGGGTCACGAAACAGATCGGGGCATGTTCGGATTGATCCATCGTGGTGGGAGATGTTTGGTCAACGAGGAGCAGGTCCAGGTCGAGGGTATGAACCGATACATTTCCCGGCGCGGCGCTCAAGATCCGTGCAAGCAAATCCAATGCCGGTTTGCGGCGTAATCCTTTTGGAATCCTGTGAACGAGCGCGGCTTGTGTCTTGACCGCAAAGGATGAGTCGTTGAGCAAGGGTTCCCAAAGTTTCGCGCCGATGCGCAGAAGGATGCCGCGCGCGCCGCGCCCGTAATACGTTCGCAGGGCGGATTGCAGACGCGAATACACCTGCGCGGTGCGTTTCTCATCCAACGCGGCAAAATGCGCGGGATGCGCCCATTCGGCGGGCAGGCCTGCATTGGCAAGCGCGCCGGTCAGCGTCTCGTGACCCAATTCCAGCGAAAGGGTTTCCACGAACCTCTGCATGATGCGCGGAGGAAAAGCAACGCCGTCCATCAGGCCGCCCCCAGCGGGTACGCAAGGACGGGAAAACATTCGCCCGTTCGGATGAATCCCATTTTTTTGTAGAGCGCCAGCGACGCTTCATTATCCGATTGTGTGTTGACGGAAAGCCTGCCCAAACGATTCCCTCCAAACGATTCGATGAGATGACTCACGAGGGCCGACCCCACCCCGCGGCTTTGCGCTTCGGGCCTGACCCCGAGCCTGGCGAGGTGTGCCCCAAGCGGATTCTTCGTACTGAGTTGGTACCCGATGATCGCGCCGGACTCATCCTCGGCCACGGTGGCGCTGGCGCATTGGGAACGCGCTCTTTGGAGTGTGCGCGCCGTGTTATGCCAGAATTCCCCAAAGGCGGCCAGGTCAATCTGCGCCACTTGTGGAATATCGGTATCGCTCATGGGACGGATGCGAATCCCCGGCGGCGTGGGAAAGAGCCTGATGTTTCCATTCAACAATTCGAGCAGGACGATCTCCTGCTGTAATTCGAATCCGCTCGAAAACAGAATGGGACGAAACCAATGCTTCATGGCAATTGCGGCCACATAAATTTGCGGGTTGGTATATGCAAGTTCCCCCCGCGCCGTTTCCCAAAGCGCCGACCAGGCTTCGTTCGCAGGCATGTTGTGATGATAACCAAAGAAGTTGATCCACGCCACGCGAGGCGGGTCTTCCGGGCAGGCCAGCACGGCGATGATATGCCCGTTTTCCTGAATCACCCAGCAGTTGGATTCGCCGATGCGTTCGAGCGGGCTGTGCCAGTCCAGGTGGCGGTGGCTGTTGGATTCAAAAAAGACAAAATTGGAGATCTGATCGGTATCTTCTGCAATCATGCGGCGGGCTTGAAGGTTGACATTGATCATCTGATGAAGCGGAGGAGGAATTTTAGAATGCGTTCAAAAAAGCCCGGGTGTTCTTTTGCATCCAGCGAGCCCATCATTTTGAAGGCTGATTCGGTGATGCGGCCTGTTTTGAGTTTGATGGCCGCGGCGGATTTCATGACCATGGCGCGCAGGTCGCCTTCGCCCGCTTCGGCAAACAATTCGGCGGAACGTTCGTAGGCGGCAATGGCTTCATCGAGACGATTGAGGGCTTCGAGGGCGGCGGCTTGATTTCCCAGCGCCATGCCCTGCCGTTTGATATCCTTTGCGCCTGCGAAGACGACATCCGTCCCCATGGCGGCATCCAGGGATTCCTGCGCTTTTCCCGCTTGCAACAAGGCCACGCTTCTGTTGTTCATCATCTCGGCGGCAAGCAATCCATCGCGGCCTTGTGAATATCCATCCGCGGCCTGAAGGAAGAATTCGGCGGCTTCATCGAATTTCTTGTCTTTGAAAGCCTGCTTCCCCTGTTCAGCAAGTTGGGCGGGTTCAATGGTCATGGCAGTTTCCCGGGTTCATGGTGTTCTGTTGGGCGGGTTTGCAACCCGCCGAGGTTTTTGCCGCCAATTACGCGGATTTCCGCTAATTTTTTTCCAGGCAATCCGCGTGAATTAGCGAAATGAGCGGCTGGGGTTTTCTGAACAATCTCTACAACGTAATATCCAGCAGGCCTTCGGCCACGGAGCGCAGTTTTTCCTTCGACATGTCGCTGAGCTTCATCGCCAATTCAAGGTAGGGGCGATTCACCGGCTGGCAGACGAAGTTCTGCATTTCCTCGGGCAGTTCCAGGAATTTTTGCATGGCGCGCTGGCTGGTCATCCACTGCCCCACCGGGCCGTTTTGATCGAAGAAAATCTCGATGCGGCTTCCCAACGCGGCAAGGATGCCTTCCAATTCGGGAACGGGAATGGGACGCTCGCCCAGTTCGTACACATTCAGGCGCGATTGCTTGATTCCCGTCTCTGCGGAAAGTTGCCGAATGGACATGTTGATCTTGTTGCGTTCCTGCCGTAAAAGCGCGCCGATCATCCGCTGGCGCAGGGCGATCAGGCGGGGTGTATCCACCAACTCGGCAGGCGAGGAGGTATCCGACATGGTTTCCCTCCCCCAAAACTGCGTGATCGGAAGTTTGAGGTAGTACACAAGCGATTCGAGTTCCGGCAGGGAGGGAGAGCGCCGCCCCTCCTCATAAGCGCGAAACAAGCCCGGCTTCACGCCGACCGCATCGGCGCATTCTTTGATACTGCGCCGTTCCGCAACGCGCGCATCCCGAATGAGCAGGCCGAGCTTCTTTTCACGAATAATGATCTGGGCGTTGTTCATATTTCCTCGTAAATGGATTGAATGACTGGATTATAGCAGAGTGTTTCATCGCCGCGCGCCCGAATTGAGGGACGCCTTTGGAGCGAAAATATCGGCAGGAAGTTTGAACCCGGCCGCTTCGAGACGCGGCGTGAAGTTGGGTCGTATACCCGTGGCGCTGATCTCCCCGATAACTTTTCCATCCGAAGTGACGCCCGACTGGATGAACTTGAACACATCCGTCAACACAATGATATCGCCTTCCATGCCTGCCACTTCCGTCACCGCAGTGACCTTGCGCTGGCCGTCCTTCAAGCGCGTCTGTTGGACGATCAAATCCACGGCGGAGGAAACCTGCTGGCGCACCACCTTGATGGGCAAATCCATACCCGCCATGAGCACCAGCGTTTCGATGCGGGAGATGGCATCGCGCGGCGTGTTCGCATGGACGGTGGTCAACGAGCCATCGTGACCGGTGTTCATGGCCTGAAGCATATCCAGCGCCTCGCCGCCGCGCACCTCGCCTACGACGATTCGATCCGGTCTCATGCGCAGGGAATTCTTCACCAGTTCGCGGATGCTCACGGCATGAAGCCCCTCCGCATTGGCAACCTTCGTCTCCATGCGCATCACGTGATCCTGTTGGAGTTGCAATTCGGCGG
>JBBIUO010000193.1:0-8023 GCA_037440205.1 Chloroflexota bacterium | reverse complement strand
TCACCCCGAGGCCGCTTGAACAGGCCGGGCTGGGGCTGGGTGTGTCGGTTGCCGCTTCCCTCGTTAATTGGGTTGCGGCGCTGATTCTCCTGCGGGCGGGCAAACAATACAACTCCATAACGCTCGAGGCAAACGCGCATCACTTGATGACAGATGTGTGGACCTCCGTCGGTGTGCTGGCCGGCGTCGGCCTCGTCGTGCTGACAGATTGGGAGCGGCTTGACCCGGTCGTGGCATTCATCGTGGCTGGGAATATTATTTGGTCAGGCTTTCGCATTGTGCGCATGTCGGCGCTGGGGTTGATGGACACCGCCCTCTCCGCCGAGGACATCTGCAAGTTGAAGGAAGTGCTGGCGTCTCACACCCACAACGGCATTGAGTATCACGCACTTCGCACCCGGCAATCGGGCGCGCGGCGGTTTGTGTCATTTCACGTGCTCGTCCCCGGTCATTGGACGGTCCAACGCGGACATCGCCTGCTGGAGACGATAGAGGCCGATGTCCGCCATGCGATTCCAAATGTCACCGTGTTCACGCATTTGGAATCACTCAACGATCCGGCCTCCTGGGACGACACAGCCCTCGACCGCAATGAACCGCCAAGACAGGCAAGGAAGACTCACCGCCACCCATCCAGCACCAATTCCACCGGGCAATGATCCGATCCCAATACTTCATCGTGAATGACCACATCCTTCACAAAAGGAAGTAGATTCTCGGAGACGAGGAAATAGTCAATTCTCCAGCCGATGCCGCGCCGGCGCGCATCCAGGCGATACGTCCACCAGGTATATTCGGCTTTTTCCGGGTACAGCCTGCGGTACGCATCTACAAATCCATGATCCAAAAACTTCTGCACCCACTCGCGCTCCTCGGGCAGGAATCCCGAAGTCTTTTGATTCTGTTTTGGGTTTTTCAAATCAATCGGCATGTGGGCGGTGTTGAAATCACCGGCCAGGATGAGGCTTTCCCCTCTTTTATGAAGCGCGTCGCACAAATCCAGTAAACGGGCGTAGAAGGCAAGTTTGTAGTCCACGCGGTCGTGTCCGCGGGTGCCGCTCGGGAAGTAAATGTTGAATAGACGGCAACCAGCCCAAAGGGTCTGAATGATGCGGCCCTCCATGTCGAATTTGTCGTCGCCCATTCCCGTCACAATTTCGTCGGGTTGATTTTTGAAAAAAGTCGCCACGCCGCTGTAACCCGGCCGTTGGGCGGCGTTCCACACACAGGGGAGTTTCAACGCGGCGCGTTGTTCACCGCTTAATTGTTCCTCGCGCGCCTTTACCTCCTGCAAAAACAAAACGTCGGGCTTTCGCGCAAAAGCCCAATCCAGCGCGCGTTTGCCAAGCGCGGCGCGAATACCATTCACGTTCCATGTAATGATCTTCATCGGCGAACCCGAAATTCTTTTTATGGTAAACTGTATTCGAGAGAAGCAATCAGGAGACAGAAGAAAATGAATAACACATCTGTCAAGCACATTGTTTGTATTGAAGATGAACCGGAAATGATCGAACTGATCCGTCTTATTCTTGGCCGCCGCGGGTTCGACGTTCACGGCGCTCCCGGCGGAAGAGAAGGCCTCAAGATGGTTCGTGAACTGCTCCCGGATCTTGTGTTGCTGGACTTAATGATGCCCGAAATGGATGGGTGGGAAGTATACCAACAAATGAAAGCCGACGTCCCCACGAAGGATATTCCGGTCATCGTGGTCACCGCCAGGGCGCAGAACATAGACAAGGTGCTTGGCCTGCACATCGCCAAAGTGGATGATTACATCTCCAAACCGTTTGGCCCGCAGGAACTGCTGGAGAGTGTCGAAAAAGTGCTGGGGAGTAAATTATCAACCTGAAAGTCAATTCGACGAGACGGCGAACAAGCCGTCCTGTTTTGTAAATTCCCATGTCGCATTCCGTCATCGTTCATAATTTAAGCAAGCCGATTGAAAAACCCGCGCGGGTGGGGTATTGCGACTCGTTCTCATGCCGCCTGCGCGGACTCATGTTTCGTCCCCGCCTCGCACTGGACGAGGGCCTGCTTCTGGTCGAGAAGCATGATTCACGCCTCGACACTTCCATCCACATGTTCTTCGTCCCGTTCGATCTGGCCGTCTTTTGGATCAACTCGGAAATGACCGTTGTAGACAAGGTCGTGGCGAAATCATGGCGTCCTGCCTACTTCCCAAAAGCAGATGCCCGTTACACGCTGGAGATTCACCCGGATCGTTTCGGGGATTACGAAATCGGCGACAAGGTCGAATTCAAAAATTTATCGTAGGCCGGGTTTGCACAAACCCATTCAAATTCCAGAAAGCCCATGTCCAAGCATATCATTCTGTTCGTTCTTCTTTTATCCTGTATATTTTCCTTCCAACCCGCACAGGCTCAGGCGGGCGGGCCCATATACATCATCCAACCCGGTGACAGTCTCTCCTCGATTGCAGAGCGTTTCAGCGTAACGTTGACCGATCTCATGACCGCCAACGGCATCACGGATCCAAATCAACTTGCCGCGGGGCAACAACTCATCATTCCGGGAATGAGCGGGATCACAGGGACATTGAGCACGGAAGTTGTCAATTTCGGGGATTCGTATCGCAGTCTGATGCGGCGCACGCAAGTGCCTGAGACTCTGTTCAAGAAATTAAATCATGTAGTCAGTCCAAGCGAATTCTATGTGGGCGTCAGCATGATCGTTCCGATGCAAAGCGAAGGCCAGGAACTCAGCAAGCGCATTTCGATCACGCCGGGACAATCCCTGCTCGAAGCGGCCGTTCAACAAAACACAGATGTGTGGACGCTTCAACACAACAACAGCCTGCGAGGCTCATGGGACAGTCTGCCGGGGGATACGTTTTTTGCGGCTGGCGAAAGCAACGGCGAGCAAAAGACCAGCGGGCTTCCCTCCGCATTCATCAGCGCAGAGATACGCGACCTGCCCCTCAAGCAGGGCGGCACAGGCGTAATCAAAGTGAAGACGATTCCCAACGTCACGCTCAACGGAATTCTGGTTGACCACCAATTACATTTCTTTTCAATGGAGGATGGAACGCAGGTGGCTTTGCAGGGAGTTCATGCGCTTCTGCCGCCGGGTGTTTATCCCCTGCGGCTGGAGGCAACGCTTCCCGATGGGAGCAAACAATCTTTCGAGCAGTTTATTCTGATCGTCTCCGGGAATTACCCGGAGGATCCTCTCTTATATGTAGACCCGGCAACCGTAGACCCTGCCGCAACCGAGCCGGAACTGCAACAAATCATTCAAATCACTCTACCGGCAAATCCAACCAGATATTGGAGTGGCGATTTTATTTCTCCTGCGATCGCGTATGCCGAATCCACGTACTTTACTTCGAGGTATGGCAATCGCCGCACTTACATTGGGAAAGGGACCGATTTGCAAATTGCAGGGTTTCATACCGGGCTCGATTTCGGAGGCGGGGATGGGCTTCCCATCACAGCGCCGGCCGCAGGGCAGGTTGTTTTCGCCGGGCCATTGACCGTGCGCGGCAATGCCACAATCATTGATCACGGCTGGGGAGTATACAGCGGCTTTTGGCATCAGTCGCAGATCCAAGTGCAGGTCGGTCAGGTCGTGCAACAGAATGAAGTCATTGGGCTGGTCGGCGGTACCGGGCGTGTCACAGGAGCGCATTTGCATTGGGAGTTGTGGGTGAACGGCATCCAGGTGGATCCGCTCGATTGGCTGATTCAAACCTACCCGTAGAAAAGAAGCGGGGTTTCTGTCCAAAAAAAGTGGTTGCGTATCATCTTTATTTGTGCTAAACTCCCGCACTATGAATAACGTGGTCAACTTCTTAAAGCAAGGCGATATCTTCTATCAATTCACGCCGACCCAACTCGAGTTGGTCGCAAACCTTTGCCAGGAGGTTGTCTTCAATGCCGGTGACCTGATCTTTCAGGAAAACAGCGGCAGTAAGGAATTGTATGTGATCGCGCAGGGCGAGGTGGATATTTTGATCAACCGCGGCGCGACCGGGGAATCGGAAAAAAAAGAAACAGCCGTGGCGCGCCTCCGCCGGGGACAATCGTTTGGAGAGGTGGCGCTGGTGGATGAAGGTTTGCGTTCCGCCTCTGCTCGTGCGGCGCAAAAAGATACACGCCTGCTTGTCATACAACGCGATAAGTTGATTATGCTTTGCGAAACCTACCCGCAATTGGGTTATCGTTTGATGTACAACCTTGCCGCAGACCTTGCCATGAAAATCCGCAACACCGACCTGCGAATCCGCGAGCAGCTGTTGTATAAACCGCACGACAAAAAATAAAACACAGACACTTGACCTTAGAGACAAACCCCCTTATCATTGCTGTTTAATAAGTTAAGTAAGAAGAAGAAGGCGCTCTGATTTAGAGTAAACCGCGAAAATCGTTTACAGGTTTTCGGGGTTCCTTTACCCAAAGCACGAAAAAGTATTTCACCCCAAAGGAGGTGAGGCTGACATCGCAAGCATTGTCCGCTGTGTTGTGTAAACCCGCGCATGCGGGATGTTGAATTCACCTAACAAATTTCTGGAGGAGTAAGAAAAATGAATAAGCGTTTGCTCGCTTTGCTTTCCGTGCTGGTTTTGGCCAGCATGATTTTGGCGGCCTGTGGTGGAACCCCCACCCCGCCTCCCGCCACCGAAGCCCCGGCCACCGAAGCCCCGGCCACTGAGGCTCCTGCCACTGAGGCTCCTGCCATGGGAACACTCAAGATCGTTTCCAGCCTGCCCATGACCGGTTCATCCCTGACGCAGACTCAGACCATCGTCAACGCCATGCAGTTGCGCCTCGAACAGGCCAACTACTCGGCCTGCGGTGGCAAGTACACCATCGAGTACGAAGCCTGGGATGACGCCTCTGCCGCTCTCGGCAAATGGGATCCCGCGGTCGAGACTGAAAACGCCAACAAGGCCGCCGCTGACGCTTCCATCATTGCCTACCTCGGTACGTTCAACTCTGGCGCGGCCAAGTTGTCCATCCCGATTTTGAATGCCGCCGGCCCGTTGACCATGATCTCCCCCGCCAACACCAATCCTGGTTTGACCAAGGCGGACAAGGACCTCCCCGGCGTCACCGATTCCTACTATCCCACCGGTGTCCGCTCCTACGTCCGCGTAGTGGCCGCCGATGATATCCAGGGCAAAGTTGCCGCGAACTTCGTGAAGTCCCTCGGCGCCACCACCGTGTACATTCTTGACGACCAGGAACTCTATGGCAAGGGTGTTGCGGATGTGTTCGAAGCCACCGCCAAGGAAATCGGCCTGACCGTTGTTGGTCACGAAGGCATTGACCCGAAAGCCGCTGACTACAAGGCCCTGATGACCAAGATTTCCACCAGCAACAATGGCGCCGCCCCGGATGCCATTTACGTTGGCATGGTCGTTGATAACAATGCCTCCCAGCTGTTGAAGGATAAGGTCGCGATCATGGGTGACAACACCAAAGTTAAGTATGTTGGCCCCGATGGCATTCAGACCCAGGCCTTCATTGACGGCGCCGGCGCTGATGTGGCTGAAGGTGTCTATGCCTCCGTCGCTGGTGTTCCGCTCTCTGAACTGCCCCCTGCTGGTCAGCAGTTTGTCAAGGATTACACCGCCAAATTCGGCGAATTGACCGAACCCTACGCGGTTTATGGCTACGAGGCCATGAACGTCGCTCTCCGCGCGATCGAAGATGTCTGCGCCGCTGGTGGCGATCCCACCGACCGCGCCACGATCAACTCCGCCGTCTTCGCCATCCAGAACTTTGACGGCGCTCTCGGCACCTGGTCGTTCGACGCCAATGGCGACACCAGCCTGACCGACATGACCTTCTATCAGGTCAAGGACGGCGCTTACGTTTCCGTCGGCACCTTCAAATAAGTCTCTCGCAAGTTTGGGGGCGGCATTCAGTGCCGCCCCCGTCCTTTATATTGCAAGTACAAGGGACGTGAAGGTACAAAGAGGAGAATTCATGGAAAACACCAAAAGAAAATTCAACTGGCGCCGCCTTGGCACGATTGCAATCGTTCTTTATATCGTTTTTCTGATTGGACCAATTGCAGGGCTTGATGTTCCCGCCATCGCCCAGGCCATCAAGGCGAATCCGATGCAACTGGTTCAATTTCTAATTATCGGCCTTGCCAACGGCGCAATCGTCGCCATCATCGCCCTGGGGTACACGATGGTGTATGGCATCATTGAACTGATCAATTTTGCCCACGGCGATGTGTACATGATCGGCGTCTTTACCTCCCTTACCGTTTTATCCGTCACCGGCACATTGGACAGCAAGGATCCCGGCAAGATCGTTTTCGGGTTGATCCTGGCATTGGTGGTCGCAATCGTGGTATGCGCCACGCTTAATGCGGCCATCGAACGGCTTGCCTATCGGCGTCTGAGAAACGCGCCTCGCCTTGCTCCATTGATCTCGGCCATCGGCATGTCCTTTATCATCGAAAATATAGGCCTGATGTGGGCGGCGCAGGCCTGGCTGGTGCCCTCCTTTGGAACGACCGGCGGCGCTTCTCAAAAGGTTTTTCCAGATATGTTCAGCGCCTTGTTTAAGGCCACCGGGTTTAACGGCGGGGATGTTAACCTGCTGGTATCCACAGGCACTCCTCTGCGTTTAACTGTAAAGGATGTGATGGTGTTTGTTCTGGCCATCAGTTTGATGGCCGGTCTTTACTACTTCGTACAAAAAACACGGCTTGGCAAAGCCATGCGCGCCACTGCCCAAAATCGCGATGCGGCCAAAATGATGGGCATTGACATTGACTGGGTGATCACCGCAACCTTCCTGATCGGCGGCGGCCTTGCAGGCGCGGCTGGTTTGATGGCTGGCCTCTACAATAATACCGCCTGGTGGTTCATGGGCTTCCGTGCCGGCTTGCAGTCATTCACTGCCGCAGTGTTGGGCGGCATCGGCAATATTACCGGCGCCATGCTGGGCGGATTTTTGATCGGCCTGCTGGCGTCATTCAGCGATGGATATTTGAACGCACGCTGGACCAATGCGCTGGTCTTTGCCACGCTCGTTCTCATTCTCCTGTTCCGTCCCACCGGCCTGCTTGGTGAACAAACCGGACAGAAAGCCTAGGAGGCGCATCCATGAAATTAATTAGATCCGGAATCACCTTCGGCATCGTCGGCGGTTTGCTGACTTTCCTCTTTGGAGGCTGGTCGGTCGCTGTCATTGGTGTATTGATGGGCGTCGGCTTGGGCCTGGGGACCGGTGGAACCTTCGAACGCAAAGACCCTCTCAAAATAGCGCTGGCTGTCCTCCCCTCCGCATTGGTTGCCGCTGTCCTCCTTGTCGGACTCAGCCTCTATCAAAACAATTTCGTCCAGGAAGCGATCGGCAAACAGCCCGCCAGGGAAAACATTGTGGTGAACGGCAATCTGGTCGGGTTCTTTGGCACGGTGCTATTTGCCACCCTGGTCGCGGCTTTGCATGGGCTTCCCGAAAAACAGGAACGATACGCCAAGCTGATCCTGCTGGCAATCCTTATTGTTGCATTTCCCTTTGTTGACAAAGCCACTGCCCTGCGATGGACGGCCCAGATCATCTTTGCGCTGATCTTTGTGATCCTCGGCCTTGGGCTTAACATTGTGGTCGGCTACGCGGGTCTTCTGGACCTTGGGTATGCCGCCTTCTTCGCAATCGGAGCCTACACGACGGGTATTCTCTCATCGCCGGTGCATAATATCCAATGGAACTTCTGGCTTGTGATCTGGATAGCGGCGGCGATGGCAAGTGTTTGGGGCCTAATTCTCGGCGCACCGACCCTGCCCTTGCGCGGCGACTACCTCGCCATCGTCACACTCGGCTTTGGAGAAATCGTCCCGGTGATCTTCAAGAACTTGATTGACGTCACCATCAAGGAGCCTTTCACCTGCTGGATCCTGCCGATGTTCGGAGCGAAAACAACCTGCATCGTCCTGGCCGATCACTTTGACGCGACGTTGGGCGAAAAGGGAATCAGCCCGATTGGCCGCCCGTCCCTGCCATTCATCGGCGAGTTCGAGTCAAGCAACCCCATC